>JBDGXT010000151.1:0-10008 GCA_039584455.1 Gemmatimonadota bacterium | reverse complement strand
TCGTTCACCAGCGCCCGGGCGATCGCGACGCGCTGCTGCTCGCCGCCCGAGAGCTCTCGCGGGTACGCCTGTGCCTTGGCCGCGAGTCCGACCTGGGTGAGCACGCGCATCACCCTGGGGGCGATCACTCCCTTGCGCGTGCCGGTCACCTCCAGCGCGAAGGCCACGTTCTCCTCTGCCGTACGGTCCTCGAGCAGACGGAAGTCCTGGAACACGATCCCCAGTCGCCGCCGTAAGCGGGGAATGTCCCGCCGCTTGAGGGAGGAGGTCGAGAAGCCGGACACCCGGACCATCCCCGACGTCGGCAGGTCATCGGCGTAGACGAGGCGCAGGATGGTGGATTTCCCGGCGCCCGAGTGTCCCGTGAGGAAGAGGAACTCGCCTTTCGCGAGGTGGAACGACACGTCCTTCAGGGCGAGGGACCCTTTGGGGAACGCCTTGAAGACCTTGTTGAGTCGAATCACGGCTACAGCGTGCTGAAAGCGTCCTCGAAGTCCGCGATGATGTCCTCGATGTCCTCGATGCCGAGGCTCACACGAATGAACCCGTCCGGAATCCCTTGTTCGGCGCGTTCCTCAGCCGTGAGGATCGCATGCGACGTAAAGCGCGGCTCGCTGACGAGCGTCTCGACGCCGCCCAGGCTGGGGGCGTGGATGGCGAGCCGCAGCTTCCGCAGCACGACGTCGGCGGCGGCCGCGCCGCCCGCGAGGGTGAGGCCCACCATGCCACCGAAGCCGTCCAGGAGGCGCTCCGCCACCTCGTGGTCCTGGTGGGAAGCGAGACCGGGGTGGTGCACCTGTGCCACGGCCGGGTGCTGCTCCGCCCACTCGGCGAAGGCCATCCCGTTCGCATTGTGGCGGCCGATGCGCACCGCCAGCGTCTTGATGCCGCGCTCCACCAACCACGTGGCGTGCGGGTCGGGCGACTGGCCCCAGACCGCCATCAGTTGGCGCACTTCCTCGATCACCGGCTCGCTTCCGGCCACCACCCCGCCGATCACGTCGTCGTGTCCGTTCAGGTACTTGGTCGCCGAGTGGATCACGAGGTCGGCCCCGTGCTCCAGCGGGCGGAAGTTGATCGGGGAGGCGAACGTGGAGTCCACGATGAGCGCGATGCCCAGCTCGCGGCAGACCAGGGCCAGCGGCTCGAGGTCGAGCACGCGCATGATGGGGTTGGTGGGGGTCTCGACGAAGATGGCGCGCGTGGTCTTGCGCACGTGCTGGCGCCACTTCCGCTGGTTGTCGGGCTCGACCAGCGTCACGTCGATGCCGAGCTTCCCGAACTCCTCGGTGAACAGCTTGCGGGTCCCCCCGTAGATCCACGCGCTCGCCAACAGGTGGTCGCCCGGGCGCAGCATGGCGAGATGCGCCAGGGCCGTTGCGCCCATCCCGCTCGCCAGGAAGATGGCACGCTCGGCCCCCTCCAGGACGGCCAGCTTCTCGCCCAGCACCACCTGGTTGGGGTTGTTGCCGTACCGGGTGTAGAGCACCTCCTCGCTCGAACCGATGGGGTGCACGAAGGTGCTGCTCTGGTAGAGGGGGGTCGCGACCGGGGACCGGTCGGCCTTGGGGTGCGCTGCGCCGTGGATTGCCCGCGTCGAGGGGCCGGTATCTCCCTTGGACGTCATGCGCTCAGTGCCATGTACCCGCCGGAGGAACGCTGTACCAGCCGCTGTCCTCGCAGCGCCTCGAGTGCCTGTCGCACCGCCTCCGGCGGCAGGGACAGGCGCGACGCGAGTTCCTCGGCGTCGGCCGGGCCGCCGTCCGAGAGCAGCGTGAACGCGAGCCGGGCGGTCTCGTCCATGGGGCCGAGCACGCGCACGCGTCCCTCGCGGTCCCGCGCGACCACCGCGAGCCGGTGCCGCTCGAGCACCTGCTCGATGGCGTCGCAGTGGGAGCCCGTGACGCCATGCAAGAAGAAGTATCGGGCTTGGCCGTGCTGCAGCAGCAGCTTGCCGACGACCTCGTCGGCACAGGAGATGTCGAGGCACCCCACGGTACCGAAGTCGATCACGGCGATCTGCTCGCCGTCGAGCGCCTCCAGGACCTGCTCGATGCCGCCACGCACGGCCTTGCCCGTTGGGCGGGTCACCAGGTCACCGTAGAGGTTCGAGACGGTGCGTTGCAGAATGGCCTTCAGGTCGATTCGCATCCCCGTCACTCGGGCTGTTGCGCTGGTATGATCATGAGCACCTGGCTGCCGGGGAACGCGGGCAGTCCGTCGGTGAGTGGATTGTCGTCATCCCACGTCGGTACGATGGTGATGCGCGCCGAGCCACTCCGCACGCTGAGCTTGCCGGACCATCGGTTCACGTACCGCGCGATCCCGCCCAAACCCTGCCCCCTTCCCGGATCCCGGAACCGGCTGGCGCCCTGAAACAGGGCCGCTTCCAGTGCAGTGGCATCGCTCCAGCGATCGCCGTACCGGCTCGCCTGCGTGGGCTCCAGCGAGTGCCGAAAGCCGACGCCCGCGTCCGCCACCGCGATCACCACCACCCGGCGCCCGAGCCGCCGTCGCCAGTGGTAGGCCTGCACGGCGACCCAGCCGGAGGTGCCGGCGTGCTCAACAATATTCTGGCACGCCTCCGAAAGCGCCATAGCGAAGCCCATTGTGGCGGTTGCCTCGAGGCCCAGCTCGCCCGACAGGATCGCCGCGGACCGCTCCTGAATCGTCTCGACCACGGCGTGCACATCATCGGTCCCGCGGACGGGCGTGATCTCGAGCAGCACGTCGGACGAGTGCGCCGGCCGGACGCGCTGCACCTTGCCGTGGATCTCGAACCAGTCGGCAGCCTGCTCGAAGAACCCAGCCCGCCCCCAGTAGTGGGCCACCTCGCGGTCGCCCGGAATGGTCAGGAGTGGGCGCTCCGGTCCCTGCTCGGTCGCCGCCTGGCCGGCTGCGAGCAGACCGACCAGCCCGTACGGCGAGGCCCACTGGGTCGCGTGGGCGTCGAACAGCAGCCGGCGGTCGGCCGGATCGCCGACCGCCTTGGCAAGCTGGTCGAACGATCGGTCGTCGAGCTGGGCCGGTACATCGACCACACGCGTCATTGCGGGACGATCTCTCCGCGCAGGTGGTAGTGAAGGTTCGTGGCGCCCCGATAGCCCACGTTTCGGGCGGCGGCGGTATTGGCGATCGCGATAGCGGCCTCCACATCGAGCCCCCGCACGAGCTGCCCGACCATCGTGCCGCCAAACACGTCGCCGCACCCCGTGGGATCCAGCGCTTCGGCCACGGGGAGCGCCGCCACGCGGGCTGTCTGGATCGGCTGCCCCCCGGCCGCCGGTGCCGCCCGCGCCGTTGGAAACTCGAAGGGAGGAACGGCAAAGTAAACCGTCCCGTCGGGTCCCAGCGTGATGACCAGGAGCCGCACGCCTTGCGCGAAGGCGGTGGCAGCCACGGCCATGGGCTCCTCGCCGATCAGCGCCAGCTCCTGCTCGTTGAGCTGTACCACGTCGAAACACCCGAACCACTGCGCCACGTGGGGCAGGGGTTGCGCTACCCGCGTGCCGTTGGCGCTGACTCCCAGCAGCAAGCTGTGAAGGTCGGCGTAGATGGGGCCGGGGAAACCGTGCCGCAGGTGCTGCGCCGTTTCCAGCGTGAGCTCGAAGCCGGAGATGAAGTTCAGATAGATGGCGTCGAGGTCGCGCACCATGGAGCCCAGCTCGCTCCACTCCCAAGGTGGCACGCCGCCGCTCAGCTGCTCCGTGCGCCGTTCGTCAGTGGAGTAGCGCAGGGTGACCCGGTTGTTGGGCTTCGGGACCTCGATGAACCGGGCGGCGGCGGAGCGCCTGGTGAGGGCGGTGAGGAACTCGTTTGCCGTGGGAGCGAGATCGCTCCCGACCTTGATGAGTGGAACGATCTCCCATTCCGGGGGGAGAGCGGCTTCCAGTCCGGCCAGCGCATAGGAGATCCCGCCCCATTCCTCGACCGGCAGTCCTTCGTCGCCGCGACCGTAGATGGTGTCCCACACCATCGTGCCGATCACGCCGAGACGCTTCATGCCTCGCCCCAGCTCTGCACCTTGAAGGCGGCCACTGCGCCGTACACGCCTGCCGTGCCGGGGAGCTCGCCAGGCACGATGCGGCACACCTCGACCGCCGGCTTGAACGCGCGGCGTGCGACCTCTTTGCGCAGGGGTGCGAACAGCCGCTCCCCAGCCGCCGTGACCCCGCCACAGATGACCGCGATCTCCGGGTTGAAGATGTTGATCAGGTTCGCGACGCCGGTGCCGAGGAACCGTGCCGTGTCCTCGATGACCTCGAGGGCGTACTCGTCGCCGTCGTGCGCGGCGTCGTAGACTCTCGAGGCAGCCGTAGTTGCCGCACTTGCAGCGCCGGCCGGTCGAGTCGATGCTCATGTGACCGATCTCGCCGGCGATGTCACTGGCCCCGTGGAAGATGCGCCCGTCGAGCACAATCCCCCCGCCGATCCCGGTGCCGATCGTGAGCCCCACGACCACCCGGCCGCCGCGGGCGGCACCGCGCCACCACTCGCCGAAGATCGCGCAGTTGGCGTCGTTGTCGAGCGTGGCGGGCAGGCCCACCGCCTCGCTCACGCGGTCGCGCAGCGGGAAGTTGGTCCAGCCCAGGTTGGGGGTCATCAGCACGATCCCGCGCTTCGTATCGAGCGGCCCAGGGGAACCGATGCCCACGCCGACGACGTCCAGGTCGTCGCGCTCGAATGCCGCGCCGGTGGTCTCTAGCGATCGCTCCACCATGGTCGCGATCTGCTGCACCACGGCATCGGGCCCGCCGCTGGTGCGGGTGCGCTCCCTCTTCAGGCCGTGCGCCGCGCTCCCGTCCTCGGCCACGGTTCCCACGACCACGTTGGTGCCGCCCACGTCAACACCCAGGATGAGTCGCATCGTCGCTCCCTAGTCCACCTGCAGCACGGCCAGGAAGGCCTCCTGCGGGATTTCCACGGTTCCCACCTGCTTCATACGTTTCTTCCCCTCCTTCTGCTTCTCGAGGAGCTTGCGCTTGCGGGTCACGTCACCCCCGTAGCACTTGGCGGTGACGTCCTTGCGCACCGGCCGAACGGTCTCGCGCGCAATCACGCGTGAGCCGATCGAAGCCTGGATCACCACCTCGAACAGTTGCCGCGGAATGAGTTCCTTCAGCTTCTTTGCCACCTTGCGACCCCACGCGTACGCCTCGTCCTTGTGGATGATCACGCTGAAGGCATCCACCGAGCTTCCATTGATCAGCATGTCCAGCTTGACGAGTTGGTTCGGCCGGTACCCCGAGAGCTCGTAGTCCATCGTGCCGTAGCCACGGGTCACCGTCTTCAGACGGTCGTAGAAATCCAGGATGATCTCGGCGAGCGGAAACTCCCAATCCAGCTCCACCCGGGTCGGGTCGAGATACTGCATTCCCACGTACTCGCCCCGCCGTTCCTGGCCGAGCTGCATGATGGCGCCGATGTAGTCGCTGGGGGCCGTGATCCGCGACTTGATGTACGGTTCCTCGATGCGGTCGACTTCAGAGCCGGTGGGCATCTTGGACGGGTTCTCGATCAGCTGCATCGTACCGTCGGTGAAGTGCACGTGGTACTCCACGTTCGGCACGGTCGTGATGAGGTCGAGGTCGAGGTCGGACTCCCGCTCCAGCCGCTCGCGCACGATGTCCATGTGGAGCAGACCTAGGAATCCGCAGCGGAACCCGAATCCCAGCGCCACCGACGTTTCCGGCTCGTAGTGCAGCGAGGCGTCGTTCAGCTGCAGCTTCGCGAGCGCGTCCCGCAGATCCTCGTACCGGTTCGCGTCGGTGGGGTAGAGGCCGGCGAACACCATGGAGTGGATGTCCCGGTACCCGGGGAGGTTTTGCGACGCCGGCTTGTCGGCGTCCAGCACCGTATCACCCACGCGGGTCTCCTGCACGCCGCGGACGTTGGCCACGACGTATCCCACCTCACCGGCATCGAGCGACTCGGTCGGACGCTGGTCGAGGTGGAGGTATCCCACCTCGGCGACCTCATAGCGGTCCGCGGGATGCGATCCGAACGCGATCTCCATCTTCGGGGTGATGCGTCCGTCCACCACGCGCACGCTGGGGATCGCGCCGCGGTAGCGGTCGTAGTACGAGTCGAAGATCAGGGCACGCAGGGGCGCCTCGGGGTGGCCCGATGGGGGTGGCACGCGCCGCACGATCGTCTCCAGGAGGGCATGCACGCCCGCACCCTCCTTCGCCGAGATCCGCAGGATCTCGGCGTCTTCGGCCCCGATCATCTCCGCAAATTCGTGTGCCCGCTCGTCGGGCTCTGCTGCGGGCAGGTCGATCTTGTTGAGGACGGGGACGATCTCGAGGTTCGCGTCGAGTGCGAGCAGCAAGTTGCTCACCGTCTGCGCCTGGATGCCCTGACTCGCGTCCACGACCAGGATGGCGCCCTCGCAGGCATTGAGGGAGCGGGACACTTCATAGGTGAAGTCCACGTGGCCCGGCGTGTCGATGAGGTTGAGCTCGAACGCTTCGCCGCTCTCCGCCGTGTACTGCATGCGCACGGCATTCAGCTTGATGGTGATGCCGCGCTCCCGCTCCAGGTCCATGGTGTCCAGCACCTGCGCGCGCATTTGACGCTTTTCCACCGTGCCGGTCGCCTCGATCAGGCGGTCGGCCAGGGTGGACTTGCCGTGGTCGATGTGCGCGACGATGCAGAAGTTGCGGATGTGGTCCTGGCGCATCGGGGGAATATAGCCTGCTCGCGGCGTCGCGCTCCGGGGCCTATGTTTCCCGCCGACCGTCACTTCACACCTCACAACGAGGCGATCATGCCGGCTCGCATCATACGTCGAGGTGCGCTGGTTGTACTGTCCCTCCCCCTCCTCGCGGGCTCACGCAGCACGCTCGCCGCGCAAACCGTCCCCCGACCGCAGCAACGCGTGGAAGCGCAGCACGGAGTCGTGGCTGCCGCCCACTCCGAGGCCGCGCAGGCGGGGCTCGCCATGCTGCGGGCGGGCGGCAATGCGATCGATGCCGCCACCGCCACCGCTTTCGCGCTCGGCGTGGTGGAGCCGATGATGGCAGGTGTCGGGGGCGGCGGCGCCATGACCCTGTGGCTCCAGGAGGCCGGCGAGGCGTGGCACGCAGAATTCTACGCCTCGGCGGGGGCCGACCCGGACCACGAGTTGGGCGAGTATGACGAGGCCCAGGCGATCCGGGACTCCCTGGTCGCTCCGGAGCGCTGGGTGGCGGTCCCCGGAGCCGTCGCGGGCCTGCTCGCGGCGCATGAGCGGTATGGCACGCTGCCGCGCACACGGGTACTGGCGCCGGCGATCCGGTTGGCCCGCGAGGGCTTCCTCGTGCATCCGCTGTTGGGCAGCGTGATCGCTGAGGCTCGGGTCAAGCTGTCCTACGATGCGAGGGCGCGGGAGATCTTCCTGCCGGAAGGCCGGCCGCTGCAGGCCGGAGATCTCCTGGTGCAGCCCGAGCTGGCGCAGACGCTGGAGCGGATCGCGAGCCAGGGACGGGAGGGCTACTACCGCGGGCCGACTGCCGAGGCGCTGGTGGCCACGCTCTCGGCCGGCGACAACCCCATCACGCTCGACGACCTGCGCCGCTACGAGCCGCGCTGGCGCCGCCCGCTGTGCGGGACGTATCGAGGCTACGCGGTGCTCACCGCACCGCCGCCGCTCTCCGGGGTGGAGGTGTTGCAGACCCTCGCGCTGCTCGAGCCGCTCGACCTCGCGTCACTGGGACAACCGGCCGAGCACCCTGAAGTGCTCGGGGCGGTGGTGGACGCCATCCGCATTGCGCGCGTGGATCGGGACGGATGGATCGGTGATCCGCGGGACGCCGGCGTGCCGGCGGTGGGCATGGTGAGCCGTGAGTACGCCGCCGAGCGGCGGGCTTTCATGGGGCTCGACGCGGTGCCCGATTCCCTCGTGCCCGGGGATCCGTGGGACGAAGAACAGGCGCCACAGCCTGAGGCCTGTGTGGCGGTCGGCGCGTTCCCGGCAACGCAGCTCCCCCGGCCGCAGGGTGGAGTCGGGTCCGGCCGTGAAGACGAGGACGCGCAGACCACGCACCTCTCGGTGGTGGATGCCGACGGGAACGCCGTGTCGCTCACCTACACCATGGGTCTGTACTTCGGCTCCGGCACCTTCTCGGGAGGCGCGTTCTACAACACGGCGGCGGGGAATTTCGGCGGGCCGGCTTCGAACGTGCGCGGTTCCTACCGTGCGCCCCGCTCGAGCACCACGCCCTCCATCGTGCTGCGGGACGGGCGCGTGAAACTGGTGGTAGGCTCTCCGGCATCGGGGCGAATACCGCCGGCCATCGTGCACATGATCCTGTACACGCTGGACTACGGTCTCGACCCGTGGACGGCCGTGGCGAAGCCGCGCATCTACCCGTTCTTCGGCTCGCCCACGGTGCGACTCGAGGTGGGGTTCGTGCCGGAGGCGCTGAGTGCGCTGAGGAGCCGCGGCTACCAGCTCGACGTGCTGCCGCCGTTCAGCCTCTACTTCGGTGGCGTACACGCGGTGCTCGTGCGGGACGACGGGGTGCTGGTGGGCGTGGCGGATCCCAGGAGGGACGGAGCTGCCGTAGGGTACTAGGTCGACACCAGGCCTGGTGCGCGGGGGTGGGGGCCTCGCGGGTCAGGCCTGCGGCTCACTTCGGCTGCACGATCTTCTGGTAACTCTCCGGATCCCACTCCGGCCGGGCGTCGGCGTTGGCGATCTCCAGCCCCAGGTAGAACATCAGCTTCACGATGCGGGATTCCTTCTCGGCATCGATCTTCTCCGGCTCGTCGCTGGGGCGGTGGTAGTCCTCGTGCGTGCCGTTGAAGAAGAACAGGATGGGCACGCCGCGCTGTGCGAAGTGGATGTGGTCCGAGCGGAAGTAGAAGTTCTCGCGCGGCCAGAGGTCGTCCACGGGCGTCATGTTCAGCTCGGGGTGCTCATCGGCCACACGGTGCAGCGTGGCGCCCAGGTCCGAGTGCTCCTTCCCGATCACCGAGATCGTGTCCGACCAGTTCCGGCCCACCATGTCGGCGTTGAAGTTGGCGACGATCTGCTCCAGCGGCACGGGCGGGCTCTCGGCGAAGGCCTCACTTGATCGACCGCCGGGGGCGGGGCTGCATCATGGCAAAGGCCTCGGCCAGCTCCACGATCGCCACCGTGCCCGAGGCGTTGTCGTCTGCCCCGTTGTAGATGCTGTCGCCCCGAAAGGGCCGTCCCACGCCCTCATGATCCATGTGGGCGCTGAACACGAGGTACTCGTGCTTGAGCGCGGGGTCGCTGCCCTCTAGGATCCCGACGGTGTTGGGCGCTGTGACTTCCTGCAGCACCTCCTCGGTGAGCGTCACCGTGAGCCGCAGCTCGGGGAGAGGCGTGACCTCGAGCGGGGCGTCAGTGGCGCGGCGGGCGTCACGCAGATCGAAGCCGTGGCGGCTCAGCGCCCGTCCGACGGTGGCGTCCTGTACCTGCACGACGGGCATGCTGGGATCCGACCCGAAGCGCTGACTGCGACGCGCGCCCTGCCGCATACGCTGCTGGAAGTCCTGCTCCGCCGCACGCGTGAGCAGGACGAGTGCGGCCGGCTCGAGGCGCCGCAGCGCCGTGAACCACCGGAAGTGCTCCTGACCGAGACGCGCACCGAACGCCATGGGGACGACCCACACCACCACGGCACCCTCCAAATCCAGCTGCGCCAGCTCGTCGGGCTCGTGCGGCACACCCGAGACGACCACCACCGGTCCGGTGACGCCCTCGGGGCCGGTGAACCCGCGCCAGCGCGCCACGTCCGTCCCCAGGTACCACGGTGACTCGCCCTCGACCTGCACTGCCGACGTCGAGAGGTCGGGCCGCACGGTTCGCACCGTGTAGCGCTGGAGGAACGAACCGTCGTCGCCCCCCGGTGTCAGACCGAAGCGACGAAACTCGGCACCGACGTACTCGGCCGCCTGGTCCAACTCGGGACTCGGGGTCTCCCGCCCGCGCATCGAGTCGTGGGCCAGCACGCCGATGCGGTACGCGACGTCATCGGGCGTGATGGACTCCACCGC
>JBDGXT010000150.1:0-8733 GCA_039584455.1 Gemmatimonadota bacterium | reverse complement strand
GCGGGCTGCTGGTCGCCGACCTCTTCGACGCTGTCGATGCGCACGATGATCACCGTGATGTTGTCGAGCCCGCCCCGCCGGTTCCCCTCGGCGATGAGCGCGTCGACCAACTCGGCAGGAGATTTGCCCGCACGCATCAGCGCATGGAGGTCATCGTCCTCCAACATGCCGGTCAGTCCGTCGGAGGCGAGCAGGTAGAGGTCGCCCCCACGCAGCGCCCCGACGTAGATGTCCGGGGCGACGTGACTGTTGGCCCCGACGCACCTGGTAATGACGTTGCTGTAGGGGTGGGTACGAGCCTGGTCGGGCGTGAGGTACCCGGCGTCGACCTGCTCCTGGACGTAGGAGTGGTCCTTGGTGATCTGCAGCAGATCTTGGTCGCGCAGCACATACGCGCGACTGTCACCGACCTGCCCAATGAGGTATCGCGGGCCGTTGATCACCATCGCCGTGGCCGTGGTCCCCATTCCCCGCTTGTCCTGCTCCACGAGCGTGCGCTGGAAGATCTGACCGTTGGCATCGACGATGGACTTCTTGATGATCTCCGCTGCCTCGGGATCGGGCCGGCCGGCCACGCCCTCCAGGGCCTGCGCCACGATCCGCACCGCCATCTCGCTCGCCACCTCGCCGGCAGCGTGTCCCCCCATGCCGTCAGCCACAATGAACACCCCATGGTCCGGGATCATGAGGTAGCTGTCCTCGTTGCCCGAGCGCACGACACCGACGTCGGTGCGCCCCGCGCAGGTGAATCGGACGGTGTGTGGCACGTTACCGAGCGCCCGCCAAGACGATGACGACAACGATGATGGCAACCAGGATCAGTGCGAAGAGCCACCACGGCAACCCACCCTCGGACCCCTCGGCCTGAGGAGTCCCCGGCTCGGGGGCGTCCTTGATGCCGCGTGTCGGCGTCGTGGGGAGGTCCGGTGCCAAGGCCGACACATGGCGGGGGAGCGGCACCTCCGGCGTCGCGGCCTGGGGCCCCGACACACCCCGTACTTCCTGCACGGCGCTGATGACCTTGGTCGAGCTGCCTTTGGCTGCGTCGATCGTGTCGTCGGTCGGCTCGAAGATCGTCTGCACGTCGCCGAATCGGATCAGCGCACCCGGCGCGAGTGGCACCTCCCCCGCCACAGGCTCCCCGTCCACCTTCGTGCCGTTGGTGGACTCCAGGTCCACCAGCACCCAGATCCCCTCTCGGCGCTGCAGCTTGGCATGGGTGGTGGAGACGCTCTCCTCGGGAAGGCAGATGTCGTTGTAGTCCGCCCTTCCGACGTTCACCACCGGGACTTTGATCGAGAACCGCTGGCCCTTCAGCGAGCCGCTGCGGACCATGAGGCTGGCCAGCGCTTCCCCGACCGCGGGTTTCGCCGCTGCCGGCGGCTTCGGCGCCGTACCCACAGGCGGACCGGACGGCTTGGTCACGCCCGGTGCCGAGACGCGTACCCCGGGTACGCCGTGCAGAGTGTTGCTCAGGCGGTGCTCCGCTCCCGGCGGTGGCATGGCCGGAATGCCCGGCGGGCCGCCGGGCGGCTGCCCCCGGGGCTCCTCTGGCGCGAGGTCCGCGTAGAACCGGAACTCGTACTCACCGCACTTGATCACGTCGCCGCGGGCGAGTAACTGCTGCCCGTCGATCCGCTGGCCGTTGACCAGCGTGCCGTTGGTGCTGCTGTCTATCACCAAGTACCCCTTGGGCGTCGGCATGACCTCGGCGTGACGGCGCGACACGTTCTTGCTCGTCGCGACGACGTCGCAGCTGGCGTCCCGCCCCACGGTGATGGACTTGCCCGCCACGACGTACTCGCGACCGTCGTCGAGGGACACGAGGCGGCCGCCGGTCGCCGCGGTAGCCTTGCCTCCGGCGCGCGCGCCGGCTTCGGCCATGGACTCCGGACTCACCGCCTGCACGTACTGCGTGCTCCCGCTGCGCCGCTCGTCGACGAACAGCAGCTCCTGCCCGGCGACCTCGACTTTGTCTCCGTGGAGCAGTGGATGGGGCTGGGTGCCCAGGCGCACGCCGTTGACGAGGACGGTGGCACCCTCCTCGGCGCCGCGAATTGCCACCTGGCCGTCGGCGAGACCCTGCACGATGGCGTGCTGAGGCTGCACCCCTTCTCCCGTCAGGATAACCAGCGCCGACGCATCACTCCCGATCGTCGATTCGCCCACGGGCACGGGAATCGCGTGGCGCTCACCGCCGATCTGTAGATATGACATCCAGCATGCCCTCGAGCGGCTGAGGTGATCTCGAAAAGCTAGTCCGGGCCTAGAGGCCGTGCAACTCGGCGCCCGCGAGCCCGTAGCTCACCGCGTCACAGCCCCAATTCCAACTCCCCCTCCGGCTCCCCCGGCTTTCTCTCGGCCTTCTTGAGCCAGCGCCAGAAGACGAACGACCCGACGCCGACCGTGAGATAGCCGACCAGGACCCGCCACAGCAGTACGTACACGGGCGTCAGCTCGCGCGGAACGTAAACCGACATAACCGCGGCCGAAAGCACCTCCGCGATCCCCGAGCCTCCGGGCGTTGGGGCGAAGTAGAGAAGGAACACGATCAGCGTCTGCAGCACGACCACGTCCACGCCGTGGGCGGGGATGCCGAGCGCGCGTAGCACGATGAACCCGGCCAGCAGCTTGTTCGACATCGCGACGCCGGTGAAGATCACGGCGCCCAACAACGATAGCCATCCCCGCCCCTTGAAGAAGGCAACCATCGCTTCGTGGGCCCGATCGATGCCCGCGTCGAGCGCTTCGACCCGGTACGCCAGCGTCTCGCTGCCGCGCCGCTCCAGCCACCGCACGATGCGACGCGCCAGCTTGCGGGCCACACCCGGAAAGATCACCAGGAAGAGTATGAGCGCGCCGACCGTGATGAAGCCGCCGAGGCTCAGCCAGTAGAGCTCCCGCAGCGACAGCACCCCGAGCACGCCGTGCTGCTCCAGGGATTCTCCGGCGCCGAAATAGATGGTGAGTGGCCCCGCGACGCCGAAGAACAGGATGGTGGCCACGAAGCTCATGAACGTGACCACCATGGCGACGGGGAGCGGAGTGCCGAAGCGTTTGAGCGTGTAGATCCCAACGGGCCCGCCGCCGGCTTGCGACGGCGTGAGCAGCGTACCCCAGGAATTCATGCCGGCGGACATGATGCACCCCTTGAGGGTCGTTTCGGGGTGCACATGCTTCGCCAGCACGTAGAGCCGCATTCCTCCACCGAGCCAGTCCATCGACGCCACGACCACACCCAACAGCAACCATTGCCACTTGAGCGACAGCATCGCGTCGACGAACAGCTTCAGATTGTTCCCGTAGAACAGCAGCCCACCGAAGACGATCACGGAGATGACCGCGAACACTTCCAGTCCGCGGCGCAGCAGGCGGGGTACGAGGGGAGCAGCCATGGGGCCGGTCAACGTACCGCCCGGGCGACGCTCCCGTCAACGCCGGTGGCCCGCTATGCTTCAGTCCATGCCCCACGACCTGATCGTCGTCCAGGGCGCCCGCCTTCACAATCTCAAGGGCATTTCCCTGGAGATCCCGCGACGGACCCTAACGGTGATCACCGGACCGTCGGGATCCGGCAAGAGCACCCTCGCCTTCGACACGCTGTACGCCGAGGGGCAGCGACGCTACATCGAGTCGCTCTCCACCTACGCCAAGCAGTTCCTCGAACGGATGCCCAAGCCGGCGGTCGATCGGATCGACGGTGTCTCGCCCGCGGTCGCGATCGAGCAGAAGAACCCCACGACCTCCAGTCGCTCCACGGTGGGCACGGCCACCGAGATCCACGACTATCTCCGTCTCCTATGGGCCCGAATCGGCCGGCCGCACTGCCACGAGTGCGGCGCACCGGTCACGATGGACTCGCCGACGACGGCGGCGGACCGTGTGCTCGAGACGTTTCCCGACGAGACGGTGCTGATTTGCTTTCCCCTGCCGCCGGTGGCGCGAATCGCGCATGCCGGCGTGGTCGAGAACCTCCAGGCGATGGGCTTCGTGCGGGTACTGGTGAAGGGCGTCGTGCATCGGCTGGCCGAGCTGCCCAAGCGCGTGCGGCTGGATCGGGGCGACGTGGACGTCGTGGTCGACCGGATCCGCATCACCGACGGCATCCGCGGCCGGATTGCCGATTCCCTCGCCCTGGCGTTCGCCGAGGGGGAAGGGCTGGCCGAAGTGCGCAGCGAGGGGGAAACCGCGAGGTTTTCACAGCACCCACGCTGCACGGCCTGTGACACCGCGACGCTCCCGCTGTCACCCAGTCTCTTTTCCTTTAATAACCCGCGCGGTGCGTGTCCCACCTGCAACGGATTCGGAGCGGTGCTGGAGTACGACGAGGCCTTCATCGTGCCCGACGCCGACCGGACCCTGGAAGAGGGCGCGCTCGATCCGTGGACCAAGCCACGCTACACGCGGCGGCGGCGCTTGCTGCGAGACACCGCCCAGCAGCAGGGCATCCCGATGGACGTGCCGTGGCGCCGCCTCCCGAAGGCCCAGCGGCGCTTTCTGGTGGACAACGCGAAGGGCCGCTTCAAGGGGATACTTCCCTTCTTGCGCGCCCTGGAGCGCAAGCGGTACAAGCAGTACATCCGCGTTTTCCTGCGGCAGTATCAGAAGGCGAACCGCTGCCCGGATTGCAGTGGCTCCCGCCTCAGGCCCGAGGCGCTCGCGGTGCGCGTGGGTGACAGCTCGATCGGCGACGTCAGCCGCTTCACCGCCGATGCCGTCGCCCGGTGGATGGATCAACTCGAGCTCACGCCCTTCGAGCGGGGCGTCGCCGATACGATCCTACGCGAGCTCACCGATCGCGTCACCTACCTGTGCGACGTAGGGCTCGGCTACCTCACGCTCGACCGCCAGACCCGCACGCTCTCGGGCGGCGAGGCGCAGCGAATAGCACTGGCCAACGCCCTGGGCTCCCATCTGGTGGACACCCTCTACGTGCTAGACGAGCCGTCCATCGGGCTCCACGCCCGGGACATCGACCGGCTGCTCGCACTGCTCCAGCGGCTGCGCTCGGAGGGCAACACTGTCGTGATCGTCGAGCACGACCCGGCAACGATCCGGGCGGCCGACCACATGGTGGAGCTGGGTCCGGGGAGCGGTGAGCATGGGGGGGAGGTGGTGTACACCGGCTCGGTGGAGGGCGCCGAGTCGGCGGGCACCCTCACCGGGGAGTACCTCACGGGAGCGAAGCGAATCGCCATCCCCTCGTCGCGTCGTCGGGTGGGACCACAGTGGCTGACCGTGAGCGATGCACGGCTCCACAACCTGGACGGGGTCAAGGTCTCGATCCCTCTGGGGACGCTCACCGTCGTCACCGGCGTATCGGGTTCGGGGAAGTCCACCCTGGTGCAC
This sequence comes from Gemmatimonadota bacterium, assembly GCA_039584455.1. GTDB lineage: Bacteria > Gemmatimonadota > Gemmatimonadetes > Gemmatimonadales > GWC2-71-9 > WVYX01. Next base: position 3,384 of record JBDGXT010000150.1, on the reverse strand, counting down.
GACGTGCTGTACCGGCATCTAGCCATGAGGCTCAAGGGATCACACGGCGCCAAGGAGCACCTGGGCGAGCCCGTGGGCGAGGTGAAGGAGCTCACCGGCTGGGAGAGCCTGGAGGACGTAGTGCTGGTGGATCAGTCTCCCATCGGTCGCACACCCCGCTCCAACCCGATCACCTACGTGCGGGCGTTCGACGAGATCCGGTCGCTCTTCGCGGCGCAGCCCCTGGCGCGGGCCCGCGGGTACACGCCCACCACCTTCAGCTTCAACGCCGCCGACGGCGGGCGCTGCCACGCATGCGACGGAGCCGGCCACGTTCTGGTAGAGATGGTATTCCTCGCCGACATCTATGTGCCGTGCGACGCCTGCGGCGGCACGCGGTTCGAGCCCGAGGTGCTGGACGTGAAGATCAAGGGCCTGTCGATCCACGACGTCCTCAACCTGACGGTGGAGCAGGCGATGAACCGCTTCCGCCACCAGGAGCGCCTGGGGCGCGCGCTGTGGCACTTGCAGCAGGTGGGGCTGGGATACCTGCGCCTGGGCCAGCCGGCCACAACGCTCTCGGGGGGAGAGGCCCAACGCCTCAAGATCGCGCGCCAGCTCGCCACGGCCGGCCGGAAGAAGACGCGGCGCCTCTACATCCTGGACGAGCCCACCACCGGCCTGCACCTGGACGACGTGCGCACGCTCATGAAAGTGCTCGACCGCCTGGCCGATCAGGGCCACACCGTCATCGTGATCGAGCACCACCTGGATGTCATCAAGCAGGCCGACTGGGTGGTGGACCTGGGTCCCGAGGGTGGCGAGCACGGTGGGAAAGTCGTCGCGGCGGGCCCCCCCGAGGAGGTGGCCCGGGCGGACTCGCATACCGCACGCTTCCTGCGCGCCGCCCTGGTCGTCGCCGAAACCCCTCCTGAATCGGCCGGATCGACTCCGGCGAGTTGACCGTAAGTCGAGGAATCACAACATTGTTGCCCATGCGAACCCTACTGGCGGTCCTATTCGCGGCGGGTGCGCTCGCGGCTCCCCTGATGGCCCAAGAGGCTCCGATCGTCAGCCAGTCCGGTGGCGCATACAGCCTCGCCCCTGGCGATCTCGTGCGGGTCGTCGTCTGGGGCCGCGAGGAGTACTCCGGACAGTTCCAGGTGGACGAGGAAGGTCAGCTCCACTACCCGATCATCGGCACGATTCAGACTCAGGGACTCACGGTCAGGGAGCTGCGGGACACGCTGCGCACCGGGCTGGAGCGGCTGTTCACGAATCCCTTCGTGACGGTGACACCGCTCTTCCGGGTAGCGGTGCTGGGGCATGTTCGCACCCCCGGCCTCTACACCGTGGACCCCACGCTGAGCGTGCTCGACGTGGTCGCCCTCGCTGGCGGCCCCGCTAGTGCCGCCAACATGGACAAGCTCACCGTCTACCGGGGTGGCGCGGCCACCGTGATGAGCCAGGAGGACGCGGTGATGCACGGGCAGACGCTCCAGAACATGGGGGTCCGGTCGGGCGATGAGATCGTGGTCCCGCGCAAGTGGTTCGCCCGCGAGGACTGGTACATCGTACTCCAGCTCATGACGCTGGCCCTCACCACGGCAACGTTCATCGTCACGGTATCCAAGTAATCGGTTGCGCGCGGGGCCGGGGTCCCATTAGAATCCCGGGCGCCACACGGTCCGACGACAACAGAGAACCGATTGATACACAACGGGTTAGCCGGCACGGCTGGCCCGTTTGCCTCTTGGGTGGTATTGGGCCGTCACGGGTGCTCTAAGGTGCCGTTCTGCACCCTTAGGAGGTCGGGAGGAGGTCGGGAGAAGCTTGCTCCGGTCGATCGCAGACACACCGCTCAAGCTTCACTCCGGGACCGACCAGCGCCGATGTCCCAATTCGGGCACCTGATGCCTCGGAAGGGTCCTAGCCGAGGGGTTCGCCGAGCCCCAACTTGAGGGCTGGTGGATCTCCCCGTTGCCCCTGCAGCGTTGCGTCCACAAAGCGTTGGGCGGATTAGGCTGCAACGCTCGCAACATATTCAAGAGTAGGGTGGTGTTAGGCCGCGAAGATCAGGGCACGAGCGATGGACGCAGACAGTCGCTCTAAGCCTCCTAATTGGGTCCGTTGGGCGCTGGTGCTGCATAGCTCGGTGCTGGCAGCAAAGCCGAGACGGTTTGTGTCGCCGGTGGAGCGGCAAGATGCGTGACTGCCGCAGCTTCCGGAGTAAGTGGAGGACCCTATCATGCCGGACTGGGCATTGACGTCCCGGCACCGTAGGCCTCTTGAGGATATGCCGAAGCGGAGGAGGCCAGGCAAAAGGGCATCCTGATTCTCAACTACCCTAGGCCTCGAGTTCATGCGCCGCAGGGTGGCGGCCTGAGACACGAGCGGGTCGGCATCGGAATGGGCCTCCCCGGTACTGTAGCGATAGAACACCATCGAGATGAAGATGAAGAAGCGTTGGACAAAGCAACCGGCCAGGATCCCGCGCTGGCCACACGACAACGAGGGTAAGTGAGCCAACGAAGAGAGAGTCGAACGGGGGACAGCGGCCCAGCGCAGTCGGAGCCAATCACACTCCTCCCCGGTCCGGCGCGTAGGGTGCTCCTTGCCGTTGGCTTTGTCTGCGTCGCACTCGGAGCAATCGGCACCGTGCTACCCCTGCTGCCGACCACGCCGTTCCTGCTGGTGGCAGCCGCCTGCTTCGCGCGATCCTCGCCTCGCTTCTACCGCTGGCTACTGACTAGACCCGGCGTCGGGCCGATCATACGGGAATGGCGTGCCACCCGCACAGTCCCGTTGCACGCAAAGCTGTGGTCCATCTCATTGATCGTGGTGGTAGGCGCCAGCTCAGTCGTGTTCTTCGTGGGCAATCGCTGGGCTCAACTCGTGACGTGCGCCGGGCTTCTGGCTGTCATAGTGGGGCTGCTGCGACTGCCGATCGGGAGGCCAAAGTCCCGCGCTCGCCCTCTAGATCGGTAGGTCCCTCCACTAACGTCCGCGCGGCTCGCTCGACAGGAGAGCAATTGCCGTTCTCACCTCCTCCACCATCTGCTGTAACCCAGTATCAGCCTGCTCCCATAGCTCTAGGCGGTACTTGTTTGCGCCGGTGGTGAACCACAGATTCCACCAATCCGCAGTACGCCCTGCCAGGAGGTCACCATGTCCAAGACCGCCATCGCCGCCTTCGTCAAGCAGGTGGCAGAAGACGCGAACCTGCAGCAGGCCCTGGTGGAGTTTGCCGCACGGCATGGCTTCAGGTTCACGTCACGTGAGCTGCGTGAAGTGGACCTACTGAACGTGTCTGGTGCCGTACCGACTGATACCCAGCACGAACCGGATGATGATTCGACTGACCCCGGATTTGGGATGGGCGAATATCCTGCTTAATCATCACCA
>JBDGXT010000008.1:0-23073 GCA_039584455.1 Gemmatimonadota bacterium | reverse complement strand
CGACGGGTGTGACGGCGCCGAAGTCGTATTCCACATTGCCAGCGTCACCGCGGCACGCGACCGCGCGGAGTTCTTCGAGATCAATGCCGCGGGAACGCGCCGCGTGCTGGAGGCCGCCGGCGCGGCGGCACCGGCGCTGCGGCGCTTCGTGTACATCAGCAGCCTCTCGGCCACAGGCCCCACCTCGCACGGCCATCTCCTGATAGAGAGCGTGCCGCCCCGGCCGATCAGCGACTACGGGGCGAGCAAGCTCGCGGCCGAGGATGCAACGCGGGACGGGCGGCTACCGTGGAACGTAGTGCGGCCGCCCGCAGTGTACGGGCCACGGGATACGGAGATGGCGCGGGCCTTCAAGCTGGCACGGTGGGGCCTCGCGCCCGTGTTCGGGGACGGCTCCCAGGAGCTCTCCCTCATTCATGTCAGCGATCTGGTCGCCGCGCTGCTCGCCGTGGTGGATTCAGCCCCGGCCAACGCCACATACTTTGCCGCGCATCCCGAGATCGTGGCACAGCGCGCGTTGCAGCGGGCGATTCACGGCGCCGTGATGCGGGCTCGTGGCGCAAAGGCCGGCGGGCTGCGACGCCCGCTGGTCGTGCCGCTGCCGGGCTTCGTCGCGCGCGGTGCGCTGCACGTCACGGGCGCCACGGCTCGCCTACTGGGCCGTGCCACCGTGCTCTCGCCCGACAAGGGACCCGAGTTCCTCGCCGAGGCGTGGACCTGCTCGTCGGCCGCGCTGGAGCGGGACACGGGATGGAGAGCGGAGATCCCCGTCGCCGTCGGGCTCGAGGAGACCGCCCGGTGGTACCACCAACACCGGTGGCTATGAACGCCGTCGACAAGTTGCTCGGCGCCTACCTCGCGTTCGTGACCGTCATGGCGGTCGCGCGCGGGGGTCTCGACGAGCCGACGAGCTGGTGGCTCCTGCTGGCGCACATCCTGTTTGGGTTGCTGCTCTACCTCTTCACTCGTTTGCAGCCGGAGCACCGCATGGGGCAGGTCATCCACGACCTGTACCCGCTGCTCCTGCTGCCCGCGCTGTACACCGAGATCGGGTTAGTCAACGAGGTATTCGGGATCGATCGGGTCTTCGCGAACGATGCCTTGGTGCAGCGGTGGGAGGCCGCGCTGTTCGGAGGACAGGTCTCCTATACCTGGATTCGGACGTTCCCGTCGGTGTTCTGGTCGGGCCTGCTGCACCTGGCCTACGTGAGCTACTACCCGATCGTCTACCTCGGGCCGATCCTGCTGGTGTTCCGGGGACGCCGCGCCAGCGCGCGGCGCGTGGTGCTGGCGACGATGACTGCCTACGTGGTGTGCTACGTGGTGTTCATCACCTTCCCGGTGGCAGGCCCCAACTGGGTGTTCGACCACCCGACCGGTCCGGTGCGCGAGGTGTGGAGCGCCCGCATGGTCTACGCACTGCTCGCGGGAGGCTCATCGGTGGGCGCGGCGTTCCCGTCGTCCCACGTGGCGGCCACAACGGCGGCGGTGATCGCCCTCTGGTGGGAGTGGCGCACGGTGTTCGCCGTCTTCGTCATCCCGGCGACCCTCATGACCATCGCCACCGTGTACTGCCAGATGCACTACGCGATCGACGCCACGCTGGGATTGTTGATCGGCGGGGGGTCGGCGGGAATGGCACGGCGGATCAGGCCGTAGAGCTACTCAGGAGCGACTTCCCGCGCGGCAGCTCGCGCAGGTCGGCCCCCCGGCCGAGCGCCTAGTGCTGATGCGTCGAGTGGACGTGCTCCGCTGCCGCTGCGCCGGCCATACTGTCACCTGACATTCCCGCGATCATCTCGTAGCGGCCGCGCACCTGCTGGAGGTAGTGCGCACGGTCGAGCAGGTACAGCTCGTTCTGGAGCGGCGCGCGGGGCCACATCTCTGCGTTCGCCGGCTTGAAGGCGCCGGCCACCACTCCCATGCCGCCGGCGTATAGCGTATCGGCAGAGGGATTGTCGTAAGTCACCGAGACACGATAGACGTGGTCGGGCGTGATCTTCACGCCACCAGTGCGATACAGGTGGCCGATGGTGACTCCCACGACCTCGTCGCCCTCATCGGTGATCGCGCGACCCTCCCAGATGACCCGGTTCTCGGTGACGTCCTCGAACCTGATGCTCGTCGCGTTCTCGTGCAGGTGGCTGCCGATGACCATGATGCGGCCCGGCATCGCGGGGCTCGCCTCATAGGACCAGGTCGACTCACCGGGTGGCAGGTCGAAGGACTTGTCGCCAGCGGGAAACGCCACATCCATCTGGAACGGGTACACGTTCATGAGGGGCCAGGGTCGCCCGGCCTTCACGTACTTGAGCCGCACGCGAACGCGCACCCCGGCGTGCGTCTCGCCGGTGGGGTTGTGCAGCATGGTGCTCACGACCATGCGCGTCCCACCCGGCACGGGATATCCCATCAGCAGCCGCGGCATCGACTGGGCGCCGGTCTCCTTCCCAACGGCGAGCATCCGCTGGGAGATGGGAAGGAACAGCTCACGGAAGTCGGGATTGATCAGGTTCAGGTGGTGCACCAGCTCGGTGGGCAGCTGAGTCCCCTCCCCATCGAGCACCTCGTAGTCGAAGCCGTAGAGGTAGACCGCGAAGGGGAAGCTCACCTCCGTCACGGGCGGAAACACGGCGCCGCCGTGACCTCCGTGCCCGCCGTGGCCACCCATCTCCTCCATGCCGGCTTCGCCGGACTCCGGCGCCGGCATCGCTCCGGCGGGGAGGTCCACCGGACCGATCACCACGACGAACTCCTTCTCGGCCTCGTCGTGGACGAGCCGAACGGTCGGCTCCTGGGCCGAACCGATCCGGGCCACGCCCAGCGCCAGCACCAACGCCGCCAATACTCTCAGCACCACAGTGGACTCCTGGTTGTGGAAGCCCTAATGCAACTATCGGTTTTGCTGGAAATCAAGCCCGCGCGGCCAAGGCAGGCTCGTGGTGCTGGGTGAGGGCGGTTCGGTCCGGCAGCACCCCGTCGATGCCCGCCGGGATCGGAATGCCGAGGTGATCCAGAATGAGGGGGAAGGTATCGACCGTGCGTACGGGCCCCTGGAGCAGCTGATTGGATGCCAGGAGGCACCGCATGTGATCCGCGGTGAGGCTGCCGTGGCCCGAGCGATGCTCGGGGATCTCCCAGTGGAGCCGCAAGTCCCAGCCCACCTCGGCGATCATGGCCAGGTCGCCGGCGCGGGGAGAACGGAACAGCTGCGACAATTGCACGGGAGCGTCGGGATACGGCGAGTCGAGCGTGCGGTGCAGCCATTCCCGCTCGTCGTGCTCGGCAGGCCCACCCAACCACAGCACGTCCGCCGTGTCGGGCAGGTACCGGATGCGGCCCCCACCCGTCTCGACCAGGCGCGCCCGGCCTTCCCTGCTCACCAGCTGCACCGCGGTCCCGTCGTGCCCCACCACCATGGCCACCCCGGGAAGACGCACCAGCTCACGCACCAGATTGCGCGGGACCCCGGCGACGGCGCCGTCCTCGATCTCGCCGATGGAGAAGCGGCGCTCGCGCGGCGTTCCGGGGAGGAGATACAGCTGCACTGAGCCGTTGCCGGAGACCATCACCGCCACCTTGGGGTCCCGCCGCCAGATCCTCGGGTAGCGCAGCACCGGAATCCCCAGGGCCTCCAACTCGAGGCTCACGTCGGTGTGATGATCCACGCAGGTGAGTCCGTGGTCGCTCACCAGGAGCGTGAGGTGGTCTCCGTCGAAGCCGCCGGCCGCCGCGTACTCCCCGATGATGCGGTCGAAGTTGCGGTACATGTCGAGCACGAGGGTGTGCCACGGATCCCAGAAGTGCGTGACGCCGTCCACCCCCGGGAAGACGGCGAATACGAAGCGATGACGCTCACGCGCGGTGCGGCAGAGCGCTCGGCCCACCGCGCGCTCCAACGGTCCGTAGTCACCCACGTAATGGGCCAGCGCGCCCCACAGGGCGCGTGCCGTCTGCACCCGGTCGCGCTCGCGCGTGAGCCCCCTGGTGAACGGGCTGCACAGGGCCACCGACTCGGGGACGAGATCGAACAGGGTGGCCAGGTCGGGACGCAGATCGCTGTTGATGAGGCCACCCTGCGGCCCGCAGTAGCTACGCAGGTGCTCGCGATCACTCCACCACTTGCCGGCGTAGCCCCGCACGTCCACCCAGCGAATCCCCGGCACGTCACAGGTACCTGGATAGCAGCCCGTGAGGAACGGCAGGTAGGCCACACCGGTCGTGGAGGGGAAGACGGTCGCGGCCGGCGCGATCCCGCCGCTCTCCAGCAAGTGTCGGCTGATGTTGGGGAGATCTCCTGCCTCGACGAGGTGCGCGAACACATCAGCTCGCGCCCCATCGAGAATCATCAGCGTCGCCCGTCGATCCGTCGTCACCGTCGCCAATCTACACCGGGAGCCTTGAATTTTGCAGGCAATCGGTGAACTTGCATCGCATGCCGCCACCGCCACCGTGCACCCGACTCGGCAAACACTGCCGCGAGCTGCGGGTGACTGCGCGCATCGCCGACCTGGAGGACGACAGCCACAGCCTCCAGGATGCGTCAGCCACCTGGATGTTGGGGCATACCGAACGCATCACGATGGGCAAGCCGTACATCGACGGGATCGAGCTTCTCGTCGACGCCACGATCCACGTCCCGTGCAAGTATCTCGAGGTGCACGACAGCGAGCGGGCATCGAAGCCGAACGGGCATCCCCGCGTGAGCTGCAATGCGCACGGTTTCCGCGGCCCCCTGCCCTACAGCTCGCGGCCGGCACCGGACGAGCGACACGCGTTTCACCGGGGCGACAACAGGTTCTCCGTCGTATACAATGGCAAGCGGCGCGTGCTGGACCTACCGCTCAAGCGGGCTGCCCGCCGTGCGCTCCCCGTGGTGCACGGGCACAATCCCTGCCTCGAAGCGCCGTGCCGCACCGCCGACAACAAGCAAGGTGCTGCATGTTGTCGCGACCTCACCCTCGACTTGGTACTCCCCGAGTCGAACAAGCGTATGGAGTCGCTGCTGCGGTCGCGCAAGTCGCCCTATCTCTGCAAGGTCGATCGCGACGGAGACGATTCGGTGGAGGTCGAAGTGATCTCCGCGTGCGGTTATCTCGACGACGACGGCCTCAGTTGTGCGCTGCACGATCGGGTGCTTCCCAACGGCCGGATTGCCAAGCCCTCGATCTGCTTTGAGTGGCCCGACCTGGGGCCGGATGACGCCGGCCACCCGGGGTGTGCCCTGACGTAGGAGCCTCCCAATGACCGTTCCCCCTCCCGCCCCCGAGATCTCCGCCCGGGAGTTGGCGGCCGCCATCGAGGATGGCGCCCCCATTCAGATTCTCGACGTCCGGGCCCCACACCGCGTGGCCACCGGTCACATCGATATCGGACCGGAGAGCCGGTTCCACAACATCGTCGGATCCCAGCTGGTCGCGGCACGGTCGCAGGAACAGGTCGGCCTCGATCCCGACGTCCCGGTCGCCGTGGTCTGTGGGCACGGCAACGACAGCAAGGTGGCGGCCCTGTTCCTCTCCCGCTTCGGCTACGACGCACGGTCGGTGGCCGGCGGGATGGCAGGCTGGATGCTGACGACGCTTCCGCGGGAGCTGCCCGCCCCACCCTCGCTCGACCGCCTCGTCCAGTTCGACCGGATCGGGAAGGGGGCCTTGGGCTACCTGTTGGTGAGCGACGGCGCTGCCCTCGTCATCGACCCGCCGCGGGACCTGCGTCCCTACGTCGAGGTGGCGCAGGAGGCGGGAGCAAAGATCGTGGGCGTCGCCGACACGCACTGCCACGCCGATTACCTGAGCGGCGGCCCCGGCCTGGCACAGCATCTGGGCATCCCGTACTACCTCCACGCCGCCGATGCGGTGTACCCGTACGACGGGACGCCGGGCCAGGTCGCCCACGAGCCGCTCGAAGACGGCGCCACGATTCAGGTGGGCCGCGCGGGGGTGCGGGTAACCCACACCCCCGGACACACCGAGGGCAGCGTCTCGTTCATGCTGGACGACCAGGCGGCGTTCACGGGCGACTTCATCTTCGTCGCCTCGGTCGGACGTCCAGACCTGGCAGGTAAGACCGAGGAGTGGACCGTCCAGCTGTGGGACAGCCTCACGCGCGCAAGGGCGGAGTGGCCGCAGGGAGCGCTCGTCTATCCCGCCCATTACGCCACCGAGGACGAGCACAATCAGGACCCCGCTCGGTCGGCAGGCCCCTCGGCGAGATCCTGCACGACAATGAAGCCCTGGCGATGAGCGACCTGGAGAGCTTCGCCGGATGGGTGCGGAGCAAGGCCGGCGCGTTCCCCGACGCCTACCGGAAGATCAAGGCCGTCAACGTAGGTCTGGTGCAGGTGGACGGTTTGGAGGCGGAAGAGCTGGAGGTGGGCAGGAACGAGTGCGCGCTGGCCTGAGGGACGCGGCGGCGCGCCCCCGGGTCACGGCGCGTACGTAATCGAGTACTCTCCCGCGACCGAGCGGCCGTCCTCGGTCCGCGCCGCATAGAAGACCCACTGGTACATCCGATCGAGCAGCTTCTTGCGGAAATCGCCGTCGTCGATCTCCGGCTCGATTGTCACGCGCGTGACCCGTCCACGGCGGTTCACCCAGAAGTGGATGGTGTACTCCTTGCCCTTCACCGAGGCAGGCGGCTCCTCGAACGGGTAGAGGATGGCTCGCGGCTCCGGCGCGTACGCCGCTCCACCACCACCGGTCCCAGGACCCACGTTGCTCCCCACCCCGGTCCCCGAACCCGACCCGACGCCACCGCCGTTGCCGGACCCGGTGCCGGCCCCCTCACCCGTACCGGAACCCACGTCCTGCGGCCGGCTCACCACGAGACGCTGCACGGTCTTCGGGGGCGGGATCTCGGCCAGCTCCGGAGGGATGACTTTGAGATCGGGCTTCGGCAGCAGCAGCTCCAGCTCCTCCAACTCATCATCAGGCGCCGGCGCCGTCATGGCGATGGGCGCGGGCCTGGGTGGCGCCGGGGGGAGGTTGATGAACTGCACTGACTGGCTGCCACCGCCTCCACCACCACCGACCGGTCCTGGGCCGTGACCGTCGCCGGCGAGGAGCAGCGCCTGCCCCCCCCAAGCCAGCAGCACGATGGCCAGGGCATGCATCATGGCGGCAAACCCGGCGCCCGCCCCGAGCTTGCGGTCCGTGCGCGGCAGGGCGCCCTTGGGAACGTGGCGTGGCGCGTTGGGGCGCACGTACTGCTTCTGCCCCGCGAGGGCTTGCAGCTCGGCCAGCCCGGGGTCCGTGCGTTGCACGTTCCTCTTCCTGCGTCCCTTGCTCATCGAGCCCGAATCCCCTCCCGCATGAGCTCATACACCTCGGGGTTGAGGTAGTATACCCGATCGAACGCCTCCCCCGTGCGGCTGTCCTCGGCCCCGACCGCATCGAGGAACACCCTGCGATACTGGCCGGCCAACGTCGGCGCGTAGAAGTCGAGGATCAGGGCCCCGCAGCGTACGGCCGCACGCCGTCTCAGATCCTCCAGGTCGGCGTCGTCCACGGCATACCGAGCCAGCTGCTGGTCGTCGATCAGCAGGAAGCAGAGCTCCTTGAGGAAGGCGAACACCGTGGGCTCCGGCCGATCGGTGGACAGCGGCATCTGCACTGCCACAATCTGGTCCGTTGCGTTGAAGGCATCGAACTCCACGATGCGACCCTCGGGCCCCACGGGTGGCGACGGGAAGATCAGACCCGCCGTGAGCCGGCGGCGCTCCAGGTAGCGTCCCAACTGTGGGGCGAACACCGAGTCCCACATCGCCTGCACGGCTTGGTAGCGGGGCTGTTGCTCCGAACTCAGATCGCGCCAATAGTCGCGGTAGAAGATCTCCCACTCCTCCTCCACCGCGTCCAACAGGTCCTCGAGCAGCGACCGGGCACCGCCCCGGAGGTTCTGGTCCAGGATCATCATGCCAAGCTGATCCTGGCGGCCCACCTGCGGTCCGCCTCCACTCGGCTGCTGTCCACCCGGTGGCCCCATGCCCCCGCGCCCCGGCCGCGGCACATCGCCATCGACCACCAAGCGCAGAGCCATGAACATCTCTTCCGGGTCGCTGTCGGGGAAATACAGCGGCACGAAATGCAGCAGGTCGTAGCCCGTGCCATCCCCGATGCCTTCGCGCAGCTGGATGGCGAGCGAGTCGAGCGCCGTGGGGTACACGCCGCGCTCCAGCTTTGCCTCCCGCACCACCTCGGCGTACTCGGCGCTATAGAGCCCGAGCGGTCCCGGCTGGTCGGCCGCGATCACCGCCAGCGCGTGGAACCAGAGGTCGACCTGGGGACGCTCGCGCACGATCCAGCGTCCGGGTCCGGCCCGAGCACCCGGTGCGGTCGGGGGAGGTGCGCCGGGCTGCACTCCCGGTTGGATCGGCACGGCCCGCGCCGTAGGCGGCTGGGTGGGCTGCGCCGCGACCTGTCGCGGGCCGATCTGCTCCTCCAGCGCCCGTACCACACTGTTGTCGAGAGGAAACGCCTCCTCGAAAGTGACGTCGGGAGCGAGTCCTTGCAGCGCCACGGCGGCGGCGATCTGGCTTTCCTGGTACGGCGCGACCAGCGTGGGCTCGAGAGCGTCGAACAGCAACGCGCCGCACCGGACCGCCGACCGGCTCGCCAGCTCGGGCGGCATCGCCTCGGCCCCCGAGGCACGCACCGCCTGCGGCACGACCGCGAAGCAGAGCTCGCGCACCACCCCGAACACCGTGGGATCGGGATCGCCTCCCGGGGGTGCCCACACCGCGACGACGTTATCGAGGCGGCGGAACGCGCTGCCCTGCTCCAGCCGGCCCTCCGGTCCGAGCGCCGGCGAGACCAGGATCGTCCCGGCGTCCAGCCGCCGCGGCTCGAGGAAGGGCTGTAGCGCCGGCTCCACCGTCTCGCTCCAGGCAGCCTGGATCTCAGCGTGGCGAGCCGGATCGGCGGCGATCACCCGCTCCCAGTAATCCTCGAAGAAGAGCTCCCACTCCTGCTCGAGCAGCTCGAGGAATTCCTCCAGCACCTCGCGGGAATCTCCCTCGCGGAACATCCCCGACGCCCAGCGAATGCCGGCCCGCGTGGTGGGACTGTAGACGTCCTCCTGCCGCAGCTCACGCTTGGCCACGGCGATGAGGGCGCGGAACATCTCGTCGAGGCTGGCACCCGGGAAATGGAGCGGTGCGAAGTGGAGCGCCCCGAGCTCGGGCTCCTCTTCCATCTTCAGCAGCAGCTCATCGGCCAGGCTGTCGAGCGGCGTCGGGTAGATCCCCAGCTCCCGCTTGGCCCGCCGCACCTGCTCCACGTAGTCCGGATGGTACAGCTGGAACAGGTCATCCATGCCGAGGCCCACCACGGCCAACCCGTGGAACCAGAGATCCGCCGCCCGATTGGAGCGTACCCGCCACCCCTGCTCCGCGGCCTGCTGGTCGGCGGTCACCTGCGCCACCGACGGGTTCACCAGCACCGCGGAGCCCGCCACCAGCAGGCCGATCAGTCCAGAAATCGTAAAGCCCCTCTTCATCGCACCTTCCAAACCCTGCACCCCCTACCGGAGTTCCGTTCCTGCCGGGGAGGTCCCCGTGCAATCGTCAAGTATCGGTAGCCCCCGCCCCCCCGGCAACCCACGCCGATGTGCAAACTCCGGGGCCTCGATCGTCACCAGGAGTAGGACGCACTTGAGAGGCGAAAATGAAGACGTTCATGGCTGCCCTGGTGGCGAGTTTGCTGGCCTCTCCCCTGCTGGCGCAGGGGTGGATCGAGCCGGTGGGCACCGACCCCGCATTCGGGGTCGTGAAGGTCCGCACTGCGGTGTCCGTGCGGGTGACCGGCCGCATCGCGCTGGTCGAGGTCGAGGAGTGGTTCCGCAACGACGGCGGTGGGCTCGGGGAGGGCGACTACCTCTATCCGCTCCCCGGCGAGGCGGTGTTCAGCAACTTCTCCCTGTTCCAGGGCGACCTGGAGCTGCGAGGGGAGACGATGAACGCCGCCGAGGCCCGGGCGATCTATGAGGAGATCGTCCGCCGCAAGCGTGATCCGGCCCTGATCGAGTTGGCCGGGCACGGTCTCGTGCGGGCCCGCGTGTTCCCCATCAACGCCGGCGAAACGCGCAAGATCACGCTGCGCTACACTCAGATCATGGAGCGGGCCGGCGACGCCCTGCAGTTCCGCTATGCCGCCGGTGGCCGCTTCGGCCGGCGGGTCAGCAACGAGCAGACCGCCGTGACGCAGCCGCGACCCGAAGACGCTCCGCTCACGTTCACGCTGGTAGCCGACAGCGGTCGTGCCTACGGCGACCCGTTCTCCCCCACGCACGCGTTGGACGTGACCCGCGAGCGCGGACGGCTCACCGTGCGGCCCGACGACGAGCTGCGCGGGGACTTCGTCGTGTTCCTCCCCATGGCCCGCGGGCTGGTGGGGATCACGCTGGTCACCCACAAGCCGGCCGGTGAGGACGGTTACTTCATGCTGACGCTCTCGCCCGGCCGTACGGACGGCACCACCCTGCCCCGCGACCTGACCGTCGTACTCGACGTGTCGGGCTCCATGTCGGGCAGCAAGATCGAGCAGGCAAAGGCAGCGTTGCGGCAGCTGCTGGGCACGCTGGATCGCGAAGACCGCTTCCGGCTGCTGTCGTTCAGCAATGGCGTGACGGCCTACCGCTCCGGGTGGGCAGACCCGACCGGCCGTGAGCTGCGCGAAGCGCACGCCTGGATCGACCGGCTCGACGCCGACGGCGGCACCAACATCGCCGGAGCGCTGGACGAGGCCTTCCGTCTCGACAGCCCGGAGGCACGCCTGCCGATCGTGGTGTTCCTGACCGACGGATTGCCCTCCGTGGGCGAGCAGAACCCCGAGCGCATCGCGCAGCAGGCCGAGCAGCATCGCGGGCGCGCCCGCGTGTTCGCCTTCGGTGTGGGGTACGACGTGAACACCTACTTGCTCGACCGCCTGTCGGCGGCCGGGCGGGGCGCCACCCAGTACGTGCAACCGGGTGAAGACGTCGAGCAGGCGCTGAGCGTGCTGGCCGCCAAGGTCCAGCATCCGGTGCTGACCGACCTGGCGCTGGGCGACGCGCCGGTGGAGTTGGAGGAGATCTATCCCGGGACCCTGCCCGACCTGTTCGCCGGCGAGGAGCTGGTGGTCTTCGGGCGGTACCGCGCCTCGGGTCGTGACCGGAGCGGCGCCATCACGGTCACGGGCCGCCGGAACCGGCGTACGGAGCGGTACGCGACCGACGCCGCATTCCCGGACCACGCCAGGGGGAACGAGTTCATCCCCCGGTTGTGGGCGTCCCGCAAGATCGGGTTCCTCACGCAGCAGGTCCGCCTCAACGGCTCGAACGAGGAGCTGGTGGAGGAGATCCGCCGCACCGCGCTGCGCTACGGCCTGCTGAGCGAGTACACCTCGTACCTGGTACAGGAGCCCGAAGACATCGCGGTGCGCCGGGACGCGCGCGGACGTGGGCAGGTCATGAACGCCCCTGCCTCCGCTTCCGTGCAGTCAGGCGCGGGGGCCGTGGTTGCCGCCGAGCAGTCCCGCATGAAGCGGGAAGCGAAGTCGGCGGTGGACCTGGAGGAGATGGAAGACGCATTCGTCGCGCGTGGCCACATCGGTCAGCAACGTCACGTGGCCGGGCGTCTGTTCGCGCAGCAGGAGGGCGTGTGGACCGACCTCATGCATGCGGACTCTGTTCGCACCGTGACAATCGCCCCGTACGGCGACGCGTACTTCGCGCTCCTCGGAATGGCACCCGAGCTGGAGCCCTACTTCCGGGAGTTCGAGGAGGTGCTGATCGCCGGTGAGCGCGTGAGCATCCGCATCGCGGACGACGGGATCGAGACCATGTCGACGCGCGAGCTGGAGCGCCTAGTGCGCGACTTCCGCTCGCAGTAAACTGGACGACGTGAGCGTCGACTGGGCTGAAGTGTACCGCACCACCTTCGAGGACCTGGTCCGCTTCCTGCACCGCAAGGTGTGGGATGCGGACCGGGCGAAGGACCTGGCACAGGAGGTATTCGTGCGCGCGCTGGACCACGAGCCCGACAACCCGAAGGCCTGGCTCTTCACCGTGGCGGGGAACATCGCCCGGGACGAGGCGCGCTCGGAGATCCGCCGGCGCAAGCACCTCACGCTCCTCAAGTCGGAGGCCGCCGGGCAGGTGGCGCCCGACCCAACCGAGGAACTGGAGCGCGAGCAACGCATGGCACTGGTGCGGCAAGCGCTGGACCGGTTGAGCGAGCGGGATCGGGACGTGCTGCTGCTGTGGGACGCGGGGCTCAATTACGACGAGATCGCCGGAGAGACCGGCCTCTCGAAGGGCGCCGTCGGCACCACGCTGGCACGCGCGCGTCGCCGCCTGGTCGAAGCGTACGACGCGTTGGAGGAGAGAGATGTCGCACATCGATGAAGGACTCCTGCACGCCTACCTCGACGGCGAGACCGCCGGGGCGGAGCGGTCCGGCTTCGAGCAGCACGTTGCCGGCTGCGCCGAGTGCCGCACACGGCTGGAACAGGCGCGCGCGCTGCGCGACCGCAGCACGGGGATCCTGAGTGGCTCCGGACCGGCCTCGGTCACACCGCCACCGTTCGAGGAGGTGGTGGCGCGCTCCCGCAGCGTCGAGGCGCGGCGGCGCGTGTTCCGGCTGAACCGGCTGACGGCCCTGGGTTGGGCCGCGACGCTGGTGATCGCCGTGGGCGTGGGCTGGATCGCCCGGGGGACGCTGGGGTTCGGCGAGCGGCCTGCAGAGCAGCCCGGCTTCGCTGTTGTGGATAGCGCCGCGTCGCGCTTGGCCGAGCAGATCACTGAGCCCGAGTCGGGTGCGGGCACGCTCGAGGTCGAGCGCACCTTGGCGCAGGTACCGACCCGCGAGGGCCGGGTGGAATCCGGGCGCGCGCAGCGGCGCGACGAGCCGGCCTCCCCGGAGGCACTCAAGTCGGAAGCCGCACCGGCCGAGGAGGAGCCGGCCGAGCGTCACGCGGAAGCCGAGGAGGCGCGAGCGAAGATGGCGCAGGCCGACCTGGAGCGGCAGCCCGCTGCCGGGGTCGCCGCCCCTGCAACACCGGCTCCCAGCCAGGTGCGCGCGAGAGGAGCGCTCGCCCAGGCGGACTCGGGGGAGCACGCTCCCGACGAGAGAAAGGCGGGCGTGGAGGCCGACGTCCAGGTCGTGGTGCAGGAGGCGGCCGCCGAGGACGCATTTGCCGTCCGACGCCAAATGGATCTGGACGCGCTGATCGGCCACGCCGGCGAAGCCGGGGCGTGGCGTGTGGTCGACGAGCCCACCGCACGCGATCGGCTGGGCGGACCGATCGCACGGCTGCCTGACGCCGCAGTCGAGGCGTACCTCATACCGGCCGATTCGGAGAGGCCTGCCGTTCAAGTGGTGCAACGCCTGGAGTCGGGGGATGTCGTCGTGTTGGCGCAGGAGCTCGCGGCCGATCCCGCAGAGGAAGGGGCGGGTGCGCGCGACGAGCTGATGGCGATGAATGAGCCCTTCTCGGATGCGTCGTCAGCGAGCGTGCGCCGGGGAGATTACGTGGTCACACTCCGGGCGAGACTGCCAACCGACTCCCTGCGGGCGCTGCTCGAGACGCTGCCCTAGCTCGCCGTTTCTCCCGTCCGCCGCACCCTGATCAGCTCGGCGACCACCGACACGGCGATCTCCGCGGGGGTGTCGGCGCCGATGGCCTCACCGATGGGCACTCGCACACGCTCCAACGCCTCGCGCGGTACTCCGGCCTGCTGCAACGCCTCGAAGATCACCGCCCGCTTGCGCATGCTGCCCAGCATCCCGACGTAGCGCGCTGAGGACCCCGCCGTCCGTTCCACGATCTCGGCGTCGTAGCTGTGCCCCCGTGTGGTCGCCAGCACATAGTCGTCGGCATCGAGGGTGAGCCGGTCGAGCACCGTCCGAAAGTCGTCGGCGATCACCTCGTGCGCCCACGGCACGCGCTCGGGGTCCGCGAACTCCTCACGGTCGTCCGTGATCAGCACATGGAAGCCCGCCCCCGCGGCGACCTTGGCGATCTCTCGTCCCACGTACCCGGCCCCGAAGATGATCACGCGTGGGACCCGCTCGAGCGGCTCGACCAGCGCGCCCAGCGCCTCGTCGACGCGCGCGACGGCGCGGGACGGGGTGTCCGTGGGCTCGGTCTCGAATCTCACACCCACGTGAATCACCTCGTCGCCGATACGGGCCTGCTTGCGCGGACCCCCGCTCCAGTCCACCGCGGTCAGGATGATCCCCGCGATGCGGCGGTCGGCCGCGACGGCCAGCGCGCCGTAGAGCGCCGCCATCTCGGGTGTGGCCACGATAGGCTCGAGGAAGAGTTCCACGGTGCCGCCGCACGAGAGCCCAACATCGCCAGCTAGATCGGCGTTGAGCGTGTGCCGCGCAAAGCTCGGGACGCCGCTCTGGGCGGCGGCGAGCGCCTGCTCGGCCACGTCGGCCTCGGTGCAGCCACCACCCACCGTACCCCAGCGGCGACCATCGACCGCCACCACGAGCTTCGCGTCGCGCGCCATCGGGAGCGAGCCGCGCTGACTGGACACGGTGGCCATCGCGCCGGCAGCCCCGGCCTCGGCCAGCTCGCGGGCGGCGTGCCATACGGTGGCGCGCGCGCTCACGACGCCGGCAACTCCTCGAGCGTGGCCACCGCCCGACGCAGATGGGGGATCACGATCGACCCGCCGA
The DNA here is from genome assembly GCA_039584455.1 of Gemmatimonadota bacterium. Taxonomy (GTDB): domain Bacteria; phylum Gemmatimonadota; class Gemmatimonadetes; order Gemmatimonadales; family GWC2-71-9; genus WVYX01. Next base: position 8,408 of record JBDGXT010000008.1, on the reverse strand, counting down.
CCACCAACGCGACGGAGAACGCCTCGAACAGCTCCTCATCGGTCGCACCTTCCGCGCGGCAGCGAATCAGGTGGTAGGTGATGCAGTCGTCGCATCGCAGCACCATCGAGGCTGTGAGGCCCATCAGCTCCTTCGTCTTGGCGTCCAGCGTGCCCGGCTCATAGGTACGCGAATCCAGGGCGAAGAACCGGTTGATGGTGAGGTTTCCCGCCTCGTGAATGGCGGTGTTCATCTTCTCGCGGAAGTGGCGGAAGGCTTCGAGACTCTGATGGGCTTCGGACATGGGAGCTCCGTGGTGGCAAATGGGGTCCCGCAGGACCCCACTTCAACTTCCACCTGATTGCCCCGAGCGGCTAGTGGTGCCCGGTGGCCTCCGCCTGGGCCGTCAGCCTCGGGCTCACCATCGGGAAGGTGCGGGCGAACATTCCGTACGCCAGCAGGAACAACCCCAGGAAGCCGAGCGAGATACCGATCTCGGGCAGGCCGATTCGGGGCGCGTGTTCCGTGAGCGACGGCTGCACCAGCAGGTTGCGCTCCAGCCACACGCCGACGAAGCTGATCAGCAGAAAGAGGGTGAACGTGAAGGCCGTGACCTTGGACTTCACCCAGATCAGGCCCCAGAAGGGAATGAGGAACACCATCAGCCCCACCAGGATCGAAATGGGCTGCCACTCACCCCACAACCGGTAGAAGACGAAGGACGTCTCCTCCCGCAGGTTGCCGAACCAGATCACGAGGACCTGGCTGAATACCAGATAAGCCCAAAAGACCGAGAAGCCGAAGACCAGCTTGCCCAGGTCGTGGAACTGCTGGCGGCCGATCACGTCGCGTAGCCCGAGGCGCCGCCGCCAATAGACCATCATCAGCCCCAGCATCGTGAGCCCCGTGAGGAGGGCCCCCATGAAGAAGAAGGCTCCGAACAGATTGCTGATCCAGTACGGGGCGAGCGACATCACGAGGTCGAACGCGATGAGAGAGAAGAGCCAGGCGTACAGCAGGCAGAGGGCCACAGCCAGACGGGTGAGCCGCCGCTCGTTCTTCCGCTCGTCCGCCGGCAGCCCGGTGTAGCCCGCCGCGATACGGTCATACAGCGCCCGCTTCCACCCGGTCACCTGGCCCCGCAGCTCCGCTACGTCCGGCCTGACGTCGTGATACACGAACGCGACGGCCACACCCAGGAGCACGAGCAGAGCAACCAGATCCCGCCAGAAGACCCACGACACGGTGAGCCACTGGCCGCGCGCCGGCGTGGGGTGCTCGATCCACGGGAACAGCTCGTGCCGCCCGACAAACAAGAACAGGAAGCACACGAGCGCGACGGGGAGGAAGGCCACCGCCGCCTCGGCGAACCGGATGATCGGACCCGACCAAACCCCCTTGGTGATCTTCTGCGTGGCGGCGAACACGGTGGCGCCCAGCGCGACGCCCGTGAAGAACAGGAAGTTCACGTGGAACATGCGCCAGGCACGCCCCGGATCGTCGCCCATGGCGAGCGTGACGAACATGCCCAGTCCGAGCACTGCGAGCACGGCGCCCAGCAAGAGCATTCCGCGGGCCGGCGCGTTCGCGCCCCGCTCGTACAGCTCGCGGTTCGCAGTGCCCGCGCTCATTGCGCCGCCCCTTGCAGCAACCGGACGTAGTTGACGATGTGCCAGCGGTCCTCCGGAGAGATCTTGCTGCCGTACTCCGGCATCAGTGCCCCGAAGCCGTTGGTGATCGTTCCGTAGATCCAGCCGTCGCTGTTGTTGACCTGTCGCTCCTCGATCAGGTTGCGCACGGCGTTCGCCAGCGCCGGGGCGACCGGTCCGTCTCCCAGCCCCTCGGCACCGTGGCACAGCGTGCAGTAGATGTCGTAGCGGTCGCGGCCGCGTTCCATGCTCGAAGCGGTGCGCTGCACCGGGTTGGCCAGCCGATCGAGCGCCGACCGGTTCTGCGGGATCGCCGGGGGCACGACTTCCATGCCCGTCACCGGCACCGTCCCTTCGACCGGCTGGCGCGGCATCTTGTACGGCTGGATGGCAATCCCCCGGTGCATCACCGAGAACCACGGGATCGCGGCGACGAGGTCGTCGGGGCTCGGGAAGCGGTGCCACTGCTCCCGGGTGCACCCGCCGGCGAGCAGGGCGACGGCGAGCACGGCGAAGACGAGTCTACATCTCAACGCGCACCTCCACCGCACCCGAGTGACGCAGCAGCTCTTCGACCGACGGGCGTCGCTCCACCGGACAGGGGACGAAGATCCCGATTTGATCGTCGGTGAAGCGACCGTCGTAGGCACCGAGCTGCCGCGTGCGCCAGGAGTGGAACACCAACCCCAGGATCGTCGCACCCGCGCCGAACAGGATGGTGAGCTCGAAGGCGATCACCACGTAGGGAATCACCGAGCCGACGGGCTTGCCACCCACCACCAGCGGCCAGTCGTACGACATCCAGAGCGTCAGGGCAAAGCCGGCGGCGCACCCCAGCAATCCACCCAGCAGCGTCCACAACCGTACCGGGCTCACCTTGTGGCCCACCGCCTGCGCGATCTCCGCGTTGGGCACCGGCGTGTACACGGTGAAGTCGCGATAGCCCTTCGCCTTCAGCGCGTGGATCGCCCGCGCAGCTGCGTCCACGTGCTGGTACGCCGCGAGGATGCCGCCCGGATGCCCGGCGCTCATGACCGTAGACTCGCTTTCCGCGGCATCGGGATGATCTCCTTCACCTCGGTGATGGAGACCGTGGGGAAGTGTTTCGCGAACAGCAGGAACCACATGAAGAACCAAGCGAAGCTGCCCGCCAGGATCCCCCACTCGACCCACGACGGCGTGTAGTGCCCCATCGCGTACGGCTCGTACTCGTGAGACAACGACACCACGATGATCACGAACCGCTCAAACCACATGCCCAGATTGACGAACAGAGAGAGCACGAACAGCGCCGGGATGCTGCGTCGCACCTTGCGGAAGAACAGCAAGAACGGGAGGAACCCGTTGCAGATGATCATTGTCCAGCTCGCCCACCAGTATTCGCCGAACGCCCGATTGTAGAAGGCGTCCTGCTCGAACGGGTTCCCGGAATACCAGGCCATGAAGTACTCGACCGCGTAGGCATATCCCACGATCATCCCGGTGAGGAGCAGCAACTTCGCCAGATTCTCGAAGTGGTCCACCGTGATGTACCGCTCCACCTTGAACACCTTGCGGAGCGGCACCAGCAGGGTGACCACCATCGCCACGCCCGAGTAGATCGCCCCCGCCACGAAGTAGGGCGCGAAGATCGTCGCGTGCCAACCGGGCACGATCGACATGGCGAAGTCCCATGACACGACGCTGTGCACGGACAGCACGAGTGGCGTCGCCAGAGCCGCCAGGTAGAGGTACGCTCGGATGTAGTGACGCCACTGCTGATCGGTGCCGCGCCATCCCAGCGAGGTGATCTCGTACAGCTTGCGCCGCCAGCCCGTGGTCTTCTCTCGCACCGCGGCGACGTCGGGCACCAGCCCGACGATCAAGAAGAGCGTGCTCACGGTGAGGTATGTCGAGACGGCGAACACGTCCCACAACAGGGGTGACTTGAAGTTCACCCACAGTTGGCGCTGGTTGGGATAGGGAAACAGCCAGTAGGCGTACCAGATCCGGCCGACGTGGATCAGTGGGAAGAGACCCGCCGTGAGGACGGCGAACACCGTCATGGCCTCGGCCGTGCGGTACACCGACGTGCGCCACGCCGAGCGGAACAGGTAGAGAATCGCCGAGATCAGCGTCCCGGAGTGTGCGATCCCGACCCAGAACACGAAGGTCGTGATGTACACACCCCACAACACCGGCGGCGTATAGCCGGCGACGCCCAACCCCCAGCGGATCTGCCACAGGAGCGCGAACCCACCAAACGCCAACACCACGAGCACGACCGCGAGCAGCACGAAGTACCCCCGAGACGGTCGCCCGAGCGTCGCTACGACGTCGCGCGTGATCTCGTGGTAGGTCGGCTGTTGCGGTGCCGCCCGCTCGGGTTCCGCGATGGTCGCCATTGGCGCTATGCCTCTTCCACTCCCACGTTGCGCACCTTGCGCAGGTAGGTCACGCCCGGCTGGGTATTGAGGTCCCCCAGCACGTGATAGCTCCGCTCGTCACGCGAGACCTGATGCACCCGGGAGGTCGGATCGTTCAGATCGCCGAACACGAGCGCATCGGAGGGACACGTCTGCTGGCACGCCGTGAGGATCTCGCCGTCCTGGAGCTCCCGCCCCGCGAGCATGGCCTCATTCTGCTTGCCCCGGATCCGCTGCACGCAGAACGTGCACTTCTCCATCACGCCCTTGGCGCGCACCGTCACGTCGGGATTGAGCAGCCAGTGTAGCGGGTCGGGGAAGGCGAAGGCCGGGTCGTTCTCCTCCTGATGGTCGAACCAGTTGAACACCCGCACCTTGTACGGGCAGTTGTTGGAGCAGTAGCGCGTGCCCACGCAGCGGTTGTAGATCTGCCCGTTGAGCCCGTCCGGCGTCTGATACGCCGCGTACACGGGACAGACCGGCTCGCACGGCGCGCGACCGCACTGCTGGCACATCATCGGCAGGTGGCGCGCCTCCAGCGGCTCGCCGTGCTCCCCACCCTCGAAGTACCGCTCGATGCGGATCCAAGCCATCTCGCGGCCACGCCGGACCAGCTCCGGACCCACCGTGGGGATGTTGTTCTCCGAATGGCACGCGGTAACGCAGGCACTGCAGCCGGTGCACTTGGAGAGATCGACCGCCAACGCCCAGCGCGGCACGTCTCCGGCGTAATCACCGTGCTTGGTGTCAGCGTCCTGTGCCTCCTGCACCTCATCCAGCAATTCCTCGATGTGCTCCGGCACCGGCGCCGCGTGGCCGCCGTGGGGCTCGCCGTGCTCGCCGTGCTGCAACGCCGCAAGCGTCACGGCTTGCGCGATGCCCCGCCCCATCTGGCGCGACTTGCCCTCGGTCTTGGCGACATACTCGTGCCGACCCGTGTGACGCAGGCTCGCCGCCGCATAGTGCGAGACGCCGCCGAACTCGGTCACGTCCGTGGACAGCACCGCGTACACGTTCGCGCCCCGCCCCTCGGCGTACCGACCGAACGCCGTGTGACCCTGCCCCAAGGGCATGGCAAGCACGTCGCGGCGCAATCCCGGATAGAGATAGGCCGGCGCCTCCACGGTGCCCACGGGCGTGGTGACCTCGAGGATGTCGCCCTCGTGAATGCCCTGCTCGGCCGCCGTCTCCGGGTGGACCTCGACCCAGGTACTCCAGGTCATCTTGGTCACCGGGTCCGGCAGCTCCTGGAGCCACGGGCGGTTGGCTCCGCGCCCGTCGTACAGGGCGGGCGACGGGTACGCGATGAGCGTGAAGCCGTCCTGCGGCGCCGACCAGGTGGCAGGCTCTTGCAGCTCGGCCACCGATCGGGCCAGTCGCACGGTGCGCACCGGCGCGTCGCGCCACACGCCGCCGTGCTGCAGCGCCTCGGTCCAGAACGTCTCGAACGGTCGGAAGTCGCGCAGCCGCCGCTGCAGCCGGCCCCAAGCCTGCTGCAGGTAGTCCTTGTAGGTGGCGGCCGTGAGCCGTGCACCGAGCCGACCGCCCACCTGCTGCGCCACCGTCAGCAGCACGTCGCCGGTCTGGCGCGTATCGAACACCGGCCGCATGACCGGTTGCTGCAGGGCGTACACGCCGGCGCGCGGCTCGAAGTCGTTCCACTGCTCGAGCGGATCGTGGTCGGGCAGCACGAGGTCGGCGTGGACCGCCGTCTCATCCCAGAAGCGGGCGAAGCTCACCGAGAACCCGACCTGCGCCATCGCACCGGCGAAGTCGGTCCCCGCGGGAGCGGCATGTGCCGGGTTAGCCCCGTGGATGAACAACACGCCGACGCCACCGTTGCGCATCGCCCGCACCAGCGAGCCGAGATCGGCATAGCTCGAGGAGCCCGCCGGGTTGAGGTCGGCGCCGTAGCTCACCGTCCGGCCCACGTTGCCCGCGATGTAGTTGAGCACGTTGACCGCGGCCGCGGTCACGTGCGCCTGCTCGTGCTGTGCCCCCACCCCACCGGCCACCGCCAGGCTGGGCTCCGCGACGAACTCGCGTGCCAGCCGCTCGATGGTCTCCACCGGGACCCCCGTGCGGTCGGCCACGTCGGCTGGAGCGTGGGCGTCCAACAGCTGCTGCACGCGGAAGGTGTCGGACTGGCGCGGCACGAGCCGCTCGTTCACGATGACGTGCGCCATGGCCAGCGCCAGCAACGCCTCCGAGCCCGGACGCGGCGCGATCCACTCGTCCGCGCTCATCCCGGTCATGCTCATGCGCGGCTCGACGTGCACGTAGCGCCCCATCGAGCCGTCCCGGAACCCGTGGCTCTCGCTGAACCCGCGGGCCTGCTCCACCGGGCTCAGCCACGTCTCGAGGAAGTCGGCGCCGAAGGAGAGCACGTAGCGCGCCGCCCCGAAGTCATAGCGCGGCAGCCGATCCGTCCCAAACACCTGCTGGCCGGCAAACCGCAGTGCCTCGTAGCCGAACGGCTCGTATACCACCGGGGCGGGCGATCCCAACGCCGCGAGCCACTCGGTCACCAGGCGGTCGAACGTCCCCGCCTCGTTTCCCGTGACGAACCGGATCAGATCGCCGGTCACGCCCTCGAGCCGCTCCGTGATGCGCGCGATGGCATCGTCCCAGCTGATCGGCTCGAAGGCGCCGCCTGCGTTCTTCACCATGGGGCCGCGAACGCGGTCGGGATTGTACAGCCCCTGGAGGGAGGCCTGGCCCCGCGCACAGAGACGACCCTGGTTGACAGGGCTCTCCGGGTTGCCCTCCACCTTGACCACGCGCCCCTCACGCACACGGGCGTGCACGCCACAGCCTGCGGGACACTCGCGACAGGTGCTGGCGTACCAGGTAGCGATCCCGGGGATCTGGTTGTCGGGTGGGACCAGGTAGGGGATGAGCTTGTCGGTCGCCTCACCGGAGCAGCCCGACAGTGCGGCGGCACCGCCCCCGGCCGCGCCGAGGACCGTGAGGAACCGCCTGCGGTTCATGCCGCTGCCGTTGAGCTCGCCGTCGCTGCCGTTGGCCATCCGTCCTCTACGCGTGAGCGCCCGTTCATCCGCCTAGTAGTGACAGACGGTGCAGTCGGTGCTGGCCTCTTCCTTCTCGTGGCACGTGATGCACCACCCCATCTTGAGCGACGCGTACTGATAGACCTGAGGCATCTCTTCGATGGGGCCGTGGCAGTCCTGACACTCGATCTCCGCGTCGGAATTCACGTGCCGATGGTGCGGGAAGCGCACGAAGGGAGCGAGCCGGTGTACCTCGACCCACTCGATGGGCCGCCGCTCGTTCCAGTAGTCGCGCAGCTTCTGCACCTCCGGGTTCGCGGCGCCCGCCAGAATGTGGCACCCCATGCAAGTGGACATGGTGGGAAGACCGGCGCTCGGGCTCACTTCCGCCGCGAAGTGGCAGTAGCGGCAATCCATCTCGTACTCGCCGGCGTGCACGTCGTGGCGGTAGAAAAGGGGCTGGACGGGGCCCGGCAGTCCGGCAGTATCGACATCGACGGGGGCCTTGAAGCCGTCCATCTGCGCGGCCGACGCCTGGCCGGTACCCTGCGCGGAGCCTGGACGGGTGAGGAGCAACAACACGGCCGCGGCAACCATGCCGAGCGGGACGGCCAGGAGCAAAGCCCGTTTTGTCATGACACTCCGCTACTTGTCATACCAGGAACCGCAAGAGAAAGCGGCCGCAGAGGGGTAATGCACGAGAATCCGGTAGCGGCCGCCGTGTAAGATAGTCGCCGGCCGCGGTTCCACAACCGGCGATGCCCCACTCTTTGCGGCGCTTCCGACTACCCGATCGGCTCCCGCCAGCGCTGCAAATTCCCGTCCATGATGCTCTCCCGCGCGGCGGCCGGGAGGTCCAGCAGATCGAGCCTGGCCAGGGCGGCGTCGGGGATGCGCAGCGGCATCCCCGTGCCGAACGCGAACCGCTCAAACCCGACCGTCTCGAGCAGGATGGCCAGGTGATCCTCCGGTGGCCCCCAGAGCCAGGAGATGTCCCACAGCACCCGCTGCGCCTCGTCCGGCGTGAGACCGAAGTGCACCTCCTCGACGAAGCCGCGGTCGGCGTGGGTCACCAGCAGACGCACCTCGGCGTCGCTGCGGACGAGAGCGCGCACGGCCGCGGCCGGAAGCTCGGGCGTGCCGTCGGCGGGATGTCGCTGTCGGGCATCCTCGAGCCGCACCGTCAGCACAGCCGGGAGTCCGGCCACGGCCAGCGCGGCCATGGCGACGCGCATCTCCCCGCCGGCCGGGTCCAGGCCCTGGTGCTGGGGGAACAGCCGCACGGCGGGCGCACCCATGGCGATGGCCGCCGTCAAGTCATCCTCGAAGCGCGGCCGTTCGGGGTGGAGGGTTGGCGTGGGCAG
>JBDGXT010000149.1:0-4944 GCA_039584455.1 Gemmatimonadota bacterium | reverse complement strand
TCCCCATGAAGTGGATGGGCCGGGGATCGTCCGGGGCGTAAAGGTGCATCTTTGGGCAGCTAATATAGGAGAATCGCGAAAGTTACGAAAGCCCTTGGACTTAGCTCACTATGGTGAGGAGCTCGCGGGCGATCTTTTGGGCTGCGTTCGGGTGTCCCCTGGCTGCTGCCGCACGCCCCATGAGGTCGAGCCGGGAGGGGTCCTGCAGCAGCCGCCGAGCCTCCTGGGCGAGCACAGAACCCGCGATCGGGGCATCGGCAAGGTAGAGGGCGGCCCCGGCGCCGGCCAACGCCTGGGCGTTGCGTGCCTGATGCCCAGCCGCTGCCGACGGGAGGGGCACTAGGATCGACGGGAGCCCCCATGCGCACAGCTCGGCGGTGGTCATGGCTCCGGCCCGGGCAACCACAAGATCAACCGCCGCATAGGCTTGCGCGATGGGATCCCAGAACGGCCTGACCAAACGGTCAGGGGGGCGATGGAACCGCTCGAACGCCTCGAAGGTTGCGGGCCCCGTGCTCCACAGCAGCGTCACACCCTTGAGCAGCCCCCCCTCGAGCGCCTCCGCCACAGCCGCATTGATGCTCCGGGCCCCCTGGCTTCCCCCCATGACGAGCACTGTGGGAGCCTCGGCACCGACCCCCAGTGCCGCGCGGGCTGCTTCCCGATCGGGGCGGGGCTGCGGCGGGGGCACGATCGGGTTGCCGAGCTGGTGCACCGCCGTCTCGCGGCCCGGCCGCAGGTGGCGCGCCGCCTCGGGGAAGCCCAGGTGAATCTGCCGCGCGCGCGACGCGAGCCACCGCGTGGCGATCCCCGGATACGCGTTCTGCTCCTGCAGCGCGAGCGGGATACCGCGGCGGCGCGCCTGGGCAAGAATCGGTCCCGAGGCGTAGCCACCCGTGCCTAGCGCGAGCGCGGGTTGCTCGCGATCCAGGACCCGGGCGCCCTCCCGCAGCAGACGGGCGAGCACCACGGGCCAGCGGACGTTGCGCCACCACGCACGACGGTGGATAGGCTCCGCGGGGAGCAGGTAGTGGCGGAACGGGCGCGTGGGCAGCAGTGACGCTTCGACGCCGCGCGCGGCTCCCACCAGCACGGGCTCTACATCGTCCCGCTCCTGCGAGAGCGCCTCGGCCAACGCCAGCGCCGGCATCAGATGTCCGCCCGTGCCGCCACCGGCAATGAGGATGCGCATCATCGCCTCTTCCCCGCCGCAATGCGGCGGTCGGCGATGTTGATGATGATACCCGTGGCGACGAGGGAGACGAGCAGGCTCGAGCGCCCGTACGAGATGAACGGCAGCGGGATTCCCGTGGTGGGCACGATGGCGAGCGTCACGCCGATGTGCAGCAGCGCGGCGATGCCGATCATCGCGGTGAGGCCCGTGGCCAACAGCTTGCCGAACGGATCGGCCGCGGTTCGCGCGACGCGGAACCCGAGCCCCAGGTAGAGCCCCAACAGCGCGATCACCAGCGCGACGCCGAAGAAGCCCCATTCCTCACCGATCGTCGAGAAGATGAAGTCCGAATAGGCATACGGGAGGTAGCCCAGCTTCTGCAGCCCCTCCCCGAACCCGACACCGAGCACCCTGCCCGCCCCGATCCCAATGAGCGACTGCTGGATCTGCCAGTTCGACTCCGCGACGTCGCCCCCGGAGCTCAGGAAGCTCACCATGCGCGCCAGTCGGTACTGCGCCGACACGATCTCGTGCCACAGCAGCGGCAGCATCACGATACCGAGGAGCAGGAAGTGGCCGATGCGCGCACCGGCGGCGAACAACACCAGCCCGGCCAACAGCACCGTCACAGCCGCGGTGGAAAGGTCCGGCTCCAGCAGAATCAGCATCGCTATGGGAACGAGGACGACCACGAAGGGCAGCAGGCCACGCTTGAACTCGCGCACCAGCGGTCCCTTCTTCACCGCGAGCATCGCCGTCCATGCCACCGCCGCCAGCTTGGCGAGTTCCGATGGCTGGAGCGTGGCTGGACCGACGGTGATCCAGCGGCGGGCGCCGTTGACCTCCGGGGCGATGGCCCGCGTGAACGGCAACAACGGCACGACGAGCAGCACCACCACGACGCCCAAGAGCGGCCAGGCGTACTGCTGCCACATGTGATAGTCGATCCGGGCGGTGACCAAGAGCAGCACCATGCCGAGCACGGCACCGAGTAGCTGGCGCAGCGCGAAGTAGCTCCCCGGATGACCGCTCTGCACCGCCCAGATGCTCGATGCACCGTAGACCGCCGCAACCCCGAAGACGACGAGCGTCGCCGCAACGATGCCGAGCAGACGGCTCTCCCACATGACAGATCCGTCGATGCGCGCGGCTCTCACATCGCCTCCACCAGCTCCCGAAAGCGCCGGCCGCGTTGCTCGAAGCCGGTGAACTGATCGAAGCTGGCACAGGCCGGCGAAAGCAGCACTGCGTCGCCCGGCTGTGCGAGCGCCGCGGCCCGCGCCACGGCGGCGTCGAACTCCTCGACCCGCTCCAGCGTCACGGCACCGGACAGATCCGCCGCAATGACGTCTGCCGCTTCCCCGTACACCACGGCCGCACGGCAGGCCGTGAGCAGCGGCGCCAGCGGGGCGAAGGGCTCACCCTTGGGTCGCCCACCCAGGATGATGACGTACGATCCGGTCATCGCCTGGAGCGCCACCTCAGCCGCCGAGACGTTCGTCGCCTTCGAGTCGTTGATCCACGCCACCTCGCGCACCGTCGCCACGGGCTCGAGTCGGTGCGGTGGCGGGCGGAACGTCGTGAGCCCGCGGGCGATGTGCGCCGCACCGACACCGGCGCTCGCCGCGGCCAACGCCGCCGCGAGCGCGTTGGCCACGTTGTGGTCCCCCAACAGCCCGAACTCGCCGCGTGCAAGTAGTGGCCTGTCCCGCAACATCAGCCACTCCGCATCGCGATCAAACCAGGCGTCGGTGCGTTCGGTGAGGCTCCAGTGACGGTGTGCGCCTCTGACATCTCGGGCCAGCTCGAGGACCGCACGGTCATCCGCGTTGAGCACCCAGACCGAGTCGGCTGACGCGTTGCGGAACAGCAGGCGCTTGTCCGCGTAGTACGCCTCCACGTCCGGATACCGGTCCAGATGGTCGGGCGCGAGATTGGTGAGCACGCCGATGGAGGGCACGAGGCTGGGCGCGTCGTGCAACTGGAACGACGACACTTCCACGGCGATCCACTCGGGCGGCGTGGCGTCCGAGGCGAGCTCGGTGAGGGGCCGGCCGATATTCCCGGCTGCCTCGGCCTCGAGTCCGCCGGCCACGAGGAGGTGCGCGAGCAGCGCGGTCGTAGTCGTCTTGCCGTTGGTGCCGGTCACCACCGCCAGCTTCGCATCCCGCAGTTGCCGCACCGCGAGATCGAGCTCCGCGATGATCTCCACACCCGCCTCGCGCGCGGCCGCAACGGGCGGCGCGTCGGGGGGCACTCCAGGCGAGACGATCACCGCTTCCGCCGCGCGAATCCGGTCGAGGTCGTGCCCCCCCGTCTGCACGTCGGCACCAGCGGCACGCAGCTCCCGAGCGCTGGTCTGCACCGCTTCTCCGTCGGCCACGTCGGAGGCGTACACGCTCACCTCGTGTGTGGCCAGCCACTTGCCGGCGGCGACCCCACTCCGACCCATGCCAATCACCGCTACCTCGCCGCGCCGCCAGGCGTCGGGGATCATCGGATCTTCAGCGTCGACAGCGCGAACAGGGCACACAGAATCCCGATGATGTAAAAGCGCATCACGACTTTGGCTTCGGGCCACCCCAACTTCTCGAAATGGTGGTGCAGGGGCGCCATGCGGAACACGCGGTGCTGATCGGCGTATTCCCTGCCCCGCCGCTGCTTGTGCCACTTGTAGGTGCCGGTCTGCAGGATGACCGATACGGCCTCCGCCGCAAACACCCCACCCACCAACAGCAGCAGGAACTCCGATTTCATGAGAATCGCCACGGTGCCAAAAGCACCGCCGATGGCGAGGCTCCCCGTGTCGCCCATGAACACCTGGGCAGGGTGAGCGTTGAACCAGAGGAAGCCGAGCGCCGCGCCGAGCAGCGCCGCGCAGAAGATGGTCAGCTCACCCGCACCGGGCAGATAGTAGACCCACAGGTACTCGGCGGTATCGATCCGCCCGAACAGGTACGCGAAGATGGCGAAGGCCACCGCGGCCACCGCACTCAGCCCGATGGCCAGTCCGTCGAGGCCATCGGTGAGGTTCACGGCATTGCTGGTGCCCGTGAGCACCAGCGTCACGAACGCCACGTACAGCAGCGGCGGCAGCGGCAACAGCACGTACTTGAAGAACGGCAGTGTCGTGGCGTTGGCGGGCAGGTTATCGGCCAGGGGATAGAGCAGGAGGTACGTCCCCAGCAGCACTCCGAAGGTGACCTGGCCGATCAGCTTGTGCCGGGCCACCAGCCCGCGCGATTTCCCCGACACGAACTTGAGGTAGTCGTCCACGAAGCCGATGGCACCCAACCACAGTGTCGCGATCGCTGCCACCACCACGTAGCGGTTATCGAGCCGGGCCCACAACACCGTCGGAACCAGGGTGGCGATGAGGATGATCAACCCACCCATGGTCGGCGTACCCCGCTTCGCCTGATGCGAGGCAGGTCCCTCGGCACGGATGACCTGCCCCACGTTGCGGTCCTTGAGGCGCCGGATCACGGCCGGCCCCACCAGGAAGGCGAGCACCATGGCAGTGACCGCCGCGCCGGCGGCACGGAAGGAGATGTAATTGAAGAGGTTGAACGCGATGAACCGTTCGGCCAGCGGGCTTAGGAGATGGTAGAGCACGTGTCGCTATCCGGAACGAGATAGGGAATGGCGCGCTCCAACTGCACGCCGCGCGACGCCTTGAGCAGCACGAACTCGCGTCCGTTGAGCCTCTGGCTCACACGCTCCCCCAAACTGGCGGGGTCGGCCGCTGTGATCAACCGGTCGCCCAGGGC
>JBDGXT010000007.1:0-19968 GCA_039584455.1 Gemmatimonadota bacterium | reverse complement strand
TCCCCAGTCGCAGTTCGGCGCCGAACTCATGGTGGAACACGTCGCTGAGGCCCTCGGCGTGTCGAGCATCGACCTCAGGCGCAAGTGGATGCTCCGCGTCGGCGACTCGACCGCGACGGGCCAGCGACTGACGGAGAGTGTTGGCGCGGAGATGGTGCTCGACGCAGCACTGATGAACGCTCGACCCGTGATGGTGCCTGTCACTCCGTGGTTGCGGCACGGACGTGGTCTGTCACTGGTGTATCACGGTTCGGGGTTCACGGGCAGTGGCGAAAAACACCTGTCGAGCAGGGTGGCGGTGGAATGTACGGCGGAAGGCGAGTTCCGGGTGCTCACCGCGCAAATGGGACAGGGCACCAACACGATCTTGGCGCAGATCGCCGCCGATAACCTGGGTGTCCCGTTCGACGAGGTGACGATCTTACCACAGGATACGTCGATCGTACCAAATAGTGGTCCAACGGTGGCGTCTCGCACGGCCATGATCGTAGGAAAACTGGTAGCTAGGGCCGCCGCAGAGCTGCGCGACAGGTTGAGAACAGAACGACCGCCGATTCGAGTCGACCAGGTGTACATCCAAGGTGTACATCCAGCCCGACACGATTCACTGGGACGAGGAACGGTACCGGGGTGATGCGTATGCGGCGTTCGCGTTTGCATGCGTCGTGGTGGACGTGGATGTGGACATCGATACGGGGGAGGTGCGCGTCACGGACCTCGTCGCAGCGTTGGATCCCGGCAAGGCAATACACCCCGTCATGGTGGAGGGACAGCTGGAGGGTGGGGTGCTTCAGGGTGTGGGCTACGCTACGATCGAGGAGATGAAGACAGAGGATGGAAGATTCGTCAACGACCGCCTGGCGACGTACATCATTCCGACATCGTTGGACGCTCCGCAGATCAAGACCGTCCTGGTCGAGAATCCCTACTCCGGTGGACCCTCGGGAGCCAAAGGAATCGGCGAGATCCCAATGGATTGTCCTGCACCGGCGATCATAGCAGCCATCCACGACGCCACGGGCGTGTGGCTTGACGAGCTTCCGGCCACGCCCGAGAGACTCCTTGCCGCGTTGAGTTCATGATCTCCTTCACCGTGAACGGCAAGCATGTGTCGGTCGACGCCCCGGGAGCGCGCCGCTTGCTCGACGTGCTCCGGGAAGACCTAGGAATGACGGGCACCAAAGAGGGTTGCGGCGAGGGTGAATGCGGAGCCTGTTCGGTCTTGATCGACGGGGAGGTTGTGAACAGCTGCCTCGTTGCCGCTGGCCAGGTGGGAGGATGTGAGGTTTCCACCGTTGAAGGCCTGGAGCGAAACAGTGAGCTCGCCCCGCTGCAACGGGCATTCATCGAGTTTGGTGCCGCACAGTGTGGGATCTGTACACCCGGCATGCTCATGGCAGCTCAGACGTTGCTGCAGCGGAATCCGGATCCGTCGCTGGAGGATGTACGGACGGCCATCGGCGGTAACCTGTGCCGCTGCACCGGTTACACCAAGATCATCGAGGCGATTCTCGCGTGCCGTACCCAGAGTTCCTGAGGCCGCGTTCGCTGGTCGAGGCGGTGGAGCAACTGGCCACGACCCGCGACTGCCGTCCCGTCGCCGGGGGAACGGATCTCATGGTGACACTTCATGCCGGACAGATCAGTCCTGCCGCGCTGATGGACGTCTGGACCCTCGAGCAGCTCAAGGGCGTCAGGGAGGTCGACGGCGCCATCGAGGTCGGTGCTGCCGAGTCGTATACGCATATCATCGAATCAGCGCTTGTGAATCGCTACGTCCCGGCACTCGCGCAGGCCGCACGCTCCATCGGCGCAGCACAGATCCAGAATCGAGGCACACTCGGCGGCAACCTCGGCACGGCGTCTCCAGCAGGGGACACGCTCCCGGTCATGCTGGCGGCGGATGCCGTGATCGTGACCAGCCGACGCACCCTTCCCGTGTCGGAGTTCTTCCTTGGTTATCGGAGGACGGCCCTGGAGCCGGATGAGCTCATCGTTGGCGTTCGGTTTCCGCGCGATGGCCGCACCATCAGGTTCCGCAAGGTTGGCACCCGTCGGGCCCAGGCCATTTCAAAGGTGGTGGTGGCAGTGAGCCTCGAGCCGTCGCGCGTCGCCATCGGTTCGGTGGCCGAGGTCCCGCTCCGTGCGGAGACATCCGTCCCATCGACGACGTGCGTTCGACTGCCGCCTATCGCCGCCAGGTGACCCGGAACGTGCTACGCCGCCTGCTCAGGGCCGACCGCGCGTCCTGACCCCCTTCAGGGACGTTCGCCGTCGGTCAGCTGCTCGGCAACGGATTCGATGTTCGGCGGGATCGGTGGGGGAACGCGGACACCGCGAGCCGCGCTGGGCACATCCTTCAGGCCCGTGCCGGTTACGAGCAACACGATACGTTCGTGGTGCTCGACGAGGCCCTCAGAAAGTGCAGTGCCGAGCCCGGCCAACGCCGCCGCCCCGGCGGGCTCGGCGAAGACTCCGCTGCGGCGTGCCAACTGGGAGATGGCCGCGACAATGGCCTCATCGGACACAGCTACCCCACCCCCCCCGGAGGATCGGATGGCCCGGAGGCAGAGGCGTGCGTTGCGGGGAGCCTGGACCGTCAGGCTATCGGCAACGCTATGCGCATCGGGAACAGGCGTGATCGTGTCCGCCCCATTTCGTAACGCGTGTATGATCGCGGCCGATCCCTCCGGTTGGACCGCAATGAGGCGTGGTGGATCAGCAATCAGACCAGCGCGTACGAGATCCGCGAACCCCTTGGCGACGCCGGCCAGGATCACCCCGTCGCCCGTGGGGACGATCACCACGTCGGGGCACTCTGGGGCGAGGTCGGCCGCGATCTCGAGACCCACCGTCTTCTTTCCCTCGATTGTGAAGGGGTTCAACGCCGTGTTACGGTTGTACCAGCCGAACCGCTCGCACGCCTCCGTACACAGCTCGAAGGCATCGTCGTACGATCCGTCGATGCGTAGCACCATGGCGCCGTAGCTCAAGATCTGAATTAGCTTCGCTTCCGGAGCGCCCGCGGGCACGAACACGACAGCGCGAATCCCGGCCGCAGCAGCAACGGCGGCGAGCGCGGTTGCCGCATTCCCCGTAGACGCTGCCGCCACCGTCGAGCAACCGTATTCCCGCGCCTTTGCCACAACCAGCAACGACGCACGGTCCTTGGTGGAGCCACTCGGATTCCGTGTGTCGTCCTTGATCCAGAGTCGCGGAATCCCCATGGCCTCCCGCAGTGCCGGGGCTTCAATGAGCGGTGTCCCTCCCACCGACAGCGGAGGTAGGCGCGTCCGGTCTGGAATCGGAAGAAACGAGGTGAGGAACTCGGGGGACGACGCGGGTGCGTCTGGCCACTCACCCGGAAGGTGATCCAGTTCCACTTCGAGGACTCCTCTGGTCGGCCTACCCGGCAGCTGCGTCGCCGCACAATTGGGACATGTGAGCCGCGCATCGCGCTCTGCGTACGCGGTCCCGCACTCGGTGCAGCGGAATTGAAAGCCGGGCATTGGAATCCGTTGGTCGACGGCGCTACATGGTGAGCGCCATAAGCGCCTTCTGCACGTGCAGGCGATTCTCGGCCTGGTCGTACACGACGGACTGCGGACCGTCGATGACCTCGTTGGTCACCTCGCGCCCACGATCGGCAGGGAGTGGGTGCATGTAGACCATTTCCTGCTTGCCCAAGGCCATGTGCGCGTTGTCGCAACGCCAAGCGGGATACCGTTCGATCAGCTGCAGACCAGTGGCAACATCCTGCGTGGTGACGAGAGGCCCCCACGACTTGGGAATCACACCGTCGGAGTCGCGGAATGCATCCTCGAAATCATGGGTGATCTCGAAACGGGCGCCCGCCTCCCGGGCGTTGGCCTTCGCCTGCTCCTCGATCTCAGGCATGAGCTGAAACTCCGGTGGATAGGCGAGTGTCACGTCGATCCCGAAGCGCGGCATGAAAAGAATCAGACTCTGAGGCACCGATAGTGGACGCACGTAGTTCGGGGCGCTCGTCCAGGCGACGCCCAGTTTCAAGCCTCGAGTCCCTCCAAATCTCTCACGCAGCGTAAGGTAGTCTGCCAATATCTGGCAGGGATGATAGACGTCGCACTGCATGTTGATCACGGGGACCTCAGCGTGCAGCGCCACCTCGTTCAGGTACGGATTCCCCTCGCGGTAGGCACAGTGCCGAATGGCAATACCGTCACCGTAACGGGACAGCACCTTGGCAGTATCGCGGGCATTCTCTCCGTGGCTGATCTGCATCTTGTCGGGCGACAGGTAAATCGCATGGCCGCCGAGTTGGGTCATGCCGGTCTCGAAGGAGTTTCGCGTACGGGTGGAGGCGTCGAAGAAGATCATGTACAGTGTCTTCGCGGGTAACAGCGGCGTGGCGCGACCCTCTGTCTTCGCCACCTTGAGGTCGACCGCCAGGCCGAAGAGCGCCTCGAGCTCGTCGATTGTCCAATCCTGAGTCGTAATGAGATTCCTGCCTCTGAGCTTGGAATCCATCGCCTACCCCTCGCTCGCGACGTGTCCCGCCAGTAGTTCATCCCGCCGTTCAGCGAGGAACGCCGGAACGAGGCTGTAAACGGCGGTTGCGCGCACCAGATCATCGACCGCCACCCACTCCTCGGTCGTGTGCGCGAGTTCTTCCAGGCCGGGCGCGAAACCGACCGTGGGAATACCCAACCGTCCCATGCTGGCGACGCCGTTGGTGGAGAACGACCACCGCGAGATCGCCGGTCGTCGGCCCAGCACCGCATTGACCGCGTCGGCCACGCCCAGTACCAGGTGGTGGTCTGCCGGCAGCACCCATGTGGGGAAGTACTTCTGCTGACGTGCCTTTGCCCCGCGCCAACTGGTAGCCCCGTAGTCCAGTATTTCTATCGAGGCGTCACCGAGATGTGGTAGCGATCGGAGCTCGGCCATCGCATCGTCCACCGTCTCTCCTGCGGTCATGCGTCGATCCAGGTAGATCCTGGCACTGTCGGGAACGGCGTTCAGGGACGGTGTCGTGCATTCCACGGACGAGACGACCACCGAGCCCTTGCCCAAGAAGGGGTCGTCGGGCAGGCGCTCATTCAGCGCTTCGATGTCTGAAATGATCGGTGCAATCTTGTAGAGGGCGTTCACGCCGCGTTCGCTATGCGCGGCGTGGGCAGAGACGCCCTTGGTGGCTATGGTGATTTCCACCCGGCCGCGGTGGCCGCGGTACACGTTGAGGTCGGTGGGCTCACCCAGGATCACCACGTGTGGCCGGACCCGCTCCTCTTCAATCAAGTGCAGCAGGCAGTACCCGTCGCAATCTTCCTCCATGACACTCGCCAAGAGGTACACCGTGACGGCGTCGGGGACGCCACGCTCTTTCAGCAGCTTCGCCGCATACGCCATGCAGGCTACTGCAGGGAGTTCATCGACGGCGCCACGGCCGTATACTTTGCCGCCCTCGTGCTTGCCTTGGAAGGGATCGTACGCCCACGCAGCAGGGTCGCCCACTCCAACACAATCGATGTGTCCATCCATGAGGATCTTCAGTGGACCGTTACCGATCCTCGCGACAACGTTTCCAAGGCTGTCGAAGAACACTTCGTCCAAACCCAGCCGTTCGTACTCCTCGCGCACCCGCTGGCAGCGCGGCCCCTCACACAGACTCTCCGCTGGAATGGCGATCATCTCGCGCAAGAAAGCGACGATCTCGGCCTGGTACTTCCGAGCGTCGGTGAGTGCGTGACCACCCGCTTCTGTCATGGGTGCCATACTCCGTCAGCCGCCTCTGCTAAGTCGCCTGAGCGGCGGTCGCCTCGCTCTTGAGCACAGCCAGCGCACCAGTATCTGCATTGAACGCGGTGATCTCCCGGTCCCATTCCGGGAGCTGTGCCGCAAGATCCGCCCAGAATGGCGGGCTCCACAGCGCCTCCAGCTGCTCCACTGTCTTCCCCTGCTGCTCAACCCAGGTAAAGTACTTCAGGTTGTGAATCGCCTTCCTGTCCGCGTAGCGCAGCTCCTTCAGGTGATCCGTGCTCGTACCGAGGAGGTATCGTTCGAAGTCGACCGCTGCGGCACCTTCGGTGTACGGACCGTGCGCTTCTTCGAGTTCCACGAGGCGAGTGCGGTACAAATCAACCGAGTCGGTAAGCGACGTGATGACCACATCATGCTCGTCGAACTCGAAATACCGGGCAGTCTTCACGGCGGCAAGCAGATTGCAGATGCTCGAGACCCCCAGAAGTGGGAGGTTAGCGATCGTGTCCTCAGGTACGCCATACCTGTGGAGCACGCTGTGGGACGCCGGCTCGTTGAACAGACGGAGCAGCCGCATCGTGGCTTCGTCATCAATCGCCGTGACGAGATCCGTATTGCGGACATTGTGGATCCACGGCACGTGCTTGTCCCCGATTCCCTCGATCCGATGAGCACCGAACCCCGCATGGAGCAACGTGGGACACTGCAAGGCCTCGGCAGCCGTGATCCGAAGCCCGGGGTACAGGGTCTTGAGATAGTCGCCGGCCGCGAGGGTCCCTGCCGATCCCGTGGCACCAACCCAGGCTGCGAGACGGTCGCGACCGGCAGCGATTCGCTCGAACGCCGATTGGGCTGCAGGTCCCGTGACTCCGCGGTGCCACAAATAGTTACCGAACTCGTCGAACTGATTGAAGATCACACACTCCGGCCGCGTCTGCCGGATGTCCCAGCAAGCATCGAAGATCTCCTTGACGTTACTCTCACATCCCGGCGTGGCGATGATCTCGGTACCGATGGCCTCGAGCCATTCGAACCGCTCTCGACTCATCTCCTCCGGCAGAATGGCCACTGCCCTGCACCCGAGTAGCGCGCTATCGAACGCTCCGCCACGGCAGTAGTTGCCGGTTGACGGCCACACCGCCCGGTCCCTGGTCGGATCAAACTCGCCCCTGACGAGCCGCGGTACGAGACATCCAAATGCAGCGCCGACCTTGTGCGCTCCTGTTGGGAAGACCTTGCCAACCAGGCCGACGATTCGTGCCGCAACCCCTGTGAGCTCGCTGGGAAACACCACGGCGTTCACGGGTCCGAAGCCGCCGGTAGCGGGATCATTGTGCCAGGTTATGCGGAAGAGGTTGAGCGGCTCCACGGCCTGCATGTCGATGCGCGGCAGCGCGCCGACGATTACAGGGTCGATCATCGTTGGATCACGAAGCTCGGCGAATGTCGGGATGAGGACACGCCGCTCACGGCAGATCTCGATCGCGCGTTCTCGCTTGGCGTCCCTGGTGTCGCTCATATCGCACCCCACCGTGAACCTGCTGGCTGTCCACCCTGGCCCCCTGAACCTCAGGATCCGAGAAACCTAGTGCCCCACTGTAATGTGTGAAACCGCTCCCATAAACGGGGAGCGACACTGCGGGCGCGCGCGGCAAGCTCTTCGCGATCGATGGTGACGTGCTGGAAGTCTTCTAGCAGCACCCGGCCGCGCGCCACGGTGTGCCTCACTGGAGCCTCACTCACGCCGTACAGCAGGTGAGCAAAGGCATTGTCGCCGTCGATCGTAGTGGGCGGTGGCGCGTCAACCACGGCGATGTCCGCCGGGGCTCCAGGGGCCAGCTCACCAAGGCGTGGTTCGTCGAAAAAGCGACGCGCCACGCGCGCGTTGTTGGCCAAGAGATCCGGCAACACCGCAAGACCAGACCTGGGATCGCGCAGCTCATGACGGTGCATCAGGAAGGCGCTACGCAGCGCGCTCAGCATGGACGACGACATCCCGTCGGTTCCGAGCCCGACGAGACAGCCTTCTCCAGCAGCATTCACGACGTCGAGATGGCCCACACCGTTGTGTGCGTTGGACTCCGGGTTGTGAATGACGACCGCCCCGTGACGAGCGATAATCTGGTAATCCTCGCGCTCGAGGTGGATTCCGTGCGCCAGAAGACTGCGCGAGGCGAGCAGGCCATGCGCGCGCAGTCGCTCCACCGGCCCGACGCCGAACAGCGCGACAGATTGGCGAACGTCGACGGGATCTTCCGCGACGTGGATATGACAGCCAACGTCGCCGGCACAGCGGTCCGCGACCTGGACAAGCGTCTCGTCCCGCAGAGTGAAGCTCGCGTGCAAGCCGAGCGTGCCGCGGATCCGTGGGTGCTGACGACGTTCTTCGATGAAGCGGAGATTCTCCTCCATCCCGGCGATGGCCCCATCGTGACCGTTGCGATCGGTCACTTCGTAGCAGAGCACAGCCGACAGGCGGTATGCCTCGACGGCCTCGGCGATGATGTCCAGACTGCCGGCAATGGCACTGGGGGAGGCGTGGTGGTCGAAAACAGTGGTGCAGCCGGACCGGATGCAATCGGCCAGCGCGACCTCGGCAGACACGCGTATCGCATCGGCGTTGAGCGCGCGATCTAGCCGCCACCAAAAACGGTCGAGTATCTCGGTGAAATCGGCGATCTCCGTTCTTGGATCGAGCCCGCGAGCCAGGGACGAATAGAAGTGGTGGTGGAGGTTGATCATGCCGGGGAGCACGAATCCGCCGCGCGCGTCGAGGTAGCGAGCATGCGGAAACTCGGGTCTCACTTCGGCCTCGGGGCCCACCGCCACAATGCGCTCCCCGGTCCAGACGACCGCGCCGTCGCGCACAACCTCGGGTCGGAACGAGTGCGTCGTCACCGCCCCACCCAGAACGACGCCATTGCCGAGTAGCACGGAGTCGGTCATACACGCCCTCCCGGATTCACCATGTTGGGCGCCGTCGACGCGAAGATAGCCTCCCATGCCGTGCGCATCCGCCACAGGGTGGCAGTGTCGAGCGTCGTACCCGAATCGACCAGTGGCGGGGAGACCATCTCCAGGCGTGGCCAGGTGAGGTCGAGACGATAGCCGGGACCGATGACGGTCGCTCGGCCGCTGTGCGGATCGAGTTCCGCGCGGATGACTTCGCCGTCGATGCGCGCGTGGAGAGTTTCGTCATCGCGACAGAAGCCGTCGAGCTCAGGGCACCGTTGAAAGTCGGCGAACGTGAGGAACACCCGTTCTTTGACCTCGAAGGGCGCCCCCTGCTCCGGACAGTACACCTCACAATTCGAGCAGTCATTGCACGCGCCTTCCACCACCGCCAGCTGGTGCCTCTCTCGGACGATAAACCCCTCACCGGACTCTTCATGGAGGGAGCCGTCTGCACTTCGGAACCGGGTTGTCGGCACGTCCATTGGCACGGCTGTGTATGCAAAGATTGCGTCGTTGGGACAAGCCGCAATACAGAGATCGCAATTGATACAATCGTATAGCGCCAACGTCCGCTGGAGGCGACGCGGCTCCTTCACGTTCTCGCGGGAGTGATACCGGGGATCGCCCGCGAGACCGGGTACGATGTCGCGGCCGTTCAGCCGGCCAGCGATCCGTGTCGCAAGCAGAACGGCTGCGTCGCCGTCGAGGCCCGCCGCCACCGCTAGCTCCTTCAGCACGCCCGGTAGCCCGGCAGGGCGCTGTGCGGCAGTGGATGCAAGTCGGCGTCGGGTGCCGTTCTCAGGCACCTCGCCTCCTGCGAGGGCCCCGAGTGCTTGGGTAGCTGCTGCCGCTCCATGCCCATGCGCCGTGAGTACAAAGGCATCCCGCGTTGCGACGCGTAGGCGTCGCATTTCGCGGGCCAGCGCTCGGTTGTACACGGGAAGGCGTCCGTAGCCGCCCTGCCGCAGCAAGTCCGTACAGGTGGTAACCGGAACCATGCCACACGCTACGGCGCTCGCGAAGTTCTTAGCATCGATGCCGGCGGAGAACGACACGGGCAATTCGAACCCCAGATCGTCCCGGAACTGCTGCATCAGATTCATCGCAATCACGTGCAGCGGTTGGCCGGAGAGATACATATAGGGATCCGAGTGGGTCGGGAATAGCCGCTTGTCGTTCGCCACCACAAGAGTGTTTGTGAACTTGGCACCGATCGTCGAGCCACGGCGTTCTGCCACTCCGCGGAGGCGTCGCAGGATCTCGAGTGCCTCGTCGTACTGCAAGTCCTGCTCGAAGGCCTCCGGCCGCAGTCGGAGGTGTGTATACCCGAGCTGATCGTGCAGGATGCGTTGCACCGCATCGAAGCCCAAGAGCGTCGGGTTGACCTTGATGATGGTGTGGAGTCTCCGCTCCTCGAGCAGGTAACGCGCGATCGCCTCGATCTGATCCGCCGGACAGCCGTGGAAGGTTGAGAGCGTTACGCAATCTGAGATTGGCTCCGGTAGATGGACGTGCCGGTACTCGGCGAGGTCTTCGGTGAGCTGATTGCGCAGCTCGTCGAATAGTGGTTCAGGATGCTCGAGGGCGTCGAGAAAACGAGTCACCTTCGCCGAGTGAATCCCATCCAGGTCGTACCCGACGCTGATGTCAAACACAGTGTCGAAGTCGGCGTCTGAGGCAGTCTGGAGCACACCGAAGGCGCGGGTCGCTCTGAGAATCGCGATAAGGTACGCAGCTTTGGCATACTCCATCGCCGACTGCTCGGCGCGCAGTTCCTGGGACCACTCCACGTTGTAGCAGACGTTCGGCGCGTGAATGCAAGGGCGCGGAATGCGGAGCTGATCGTTGACTTGGACGGTCTTGAGCTCGATGATGCGGCTTCCCGCCAGCCAGGCAATGACGATGTTTTGAGCGAGCTGTGTGTGCGGGCCGGCGGCCGGACCGACGGGAGTCGCCGCCCGGCGGCCGAAGTGGAGGACCCCGAGGTCGAGGTCGGCGTCTGGCCTGAACCACTTGCGTACGGGAAGATCGAAGATCGCCTGGCTCACCTCCACCTCGTGCCGCGTGCGGCGCACCAGGTCGGGGAACGGGATCGGGACGAGCTCGGCTATATCGTCACCTCCGGTCGGTCGAGATGAGCGTATCTGCGCGCGTTTGTCATACCGACTGTCGGCCCTTCGGTAGGGAGGCGGCGGCCGCAGGGGCGTCGCCCATGGGCAGGCTGAAGCGACGGATGCCGTCGAAGGAATAGAGCGCAGCGGCAACCGCACCGGCTGTGGGGACGAGCCCGATCTCGCCTACGCCCTTAGCACCATAGCCGCCGATCTCGTCCGGTACTTCCACCAGGATGACATCGATCTCCGGCGTATGCTTCGCTTTCACGATTCCCAAGTCCCGCAGCAGTAACGAGTCTGGACGCCCCCCCGTGCACGGCAGGTCTTCTGATAGGGCGTATCCGAGCCCCATGTGCACGGATCCTTCGAGCTGTCCAGTGCATTGGAGTGGGTTGATGGCACGCCCGACGTCGTGAGCGGCAACGACTCGCTGCACCCGGCCGCCCTCGTTGAGGATCACCACCTGTGTAGCGTATCCGAAGGTCAGATGAGTCTTCGCGTCATCAGTCGTCGTGCCCGGCTTCACGGTGAAGTCACACACGTACTCACCCTGGTACTCGCGTCCGACCAATTGCTCAAGTGAGTGAGTCGCGAGATCGGCTGCGAGCTTACGCGCAGCGATCTGCCCAGCCGCCGCACCGAGCGCCGTCGCCCGCGAGGCGGTCGTCATGCCACAGACCACGTCGTCGTAGCTCACTGTGCGGACGTGCATCGACGCCGGGTCGAGACCGGTCTCCTGGTGCACGACCTGGCACAGAATGGTGAACAAACCCTGTCCCATGTCGGTGTAACCCGTGAGGATCTCTATTGCGCCATCTGTGAGAACACGCAACACGGTCCTTCCGGAGTCCTCCTGCCCGTTGCCGATCCCCGTGTTCTTGATGCCGCACGCAATGCCAGCGTACTGAGCACTCTTGTACACATGCTTCACGGCTTCGAGTGTCTGCCGGATTCCACAGCTCTCAGTCATGATCTGGCCGGTGGCAAACCGATCTCCTGGCTGAAGCACGTTCCGCTCCCTGATGTCGTACCCGTCGATGCCGAGCCGCTCCGCGAGCAGATCCAGGATGCCCTCGATGGCGAACGCAGCCTGGTTGGCACCGAAGCCGCGCATGGCGCCACTGGGTGGGTTGTTGGTGTAGACGGTCCTCGCTTCGACGTCGACGTTCGGGACCCGATACGGCCCGCAGGAGTGACCGGCGGCGCGCTCCAGTACCTTCATGCCGACCGAGGCGTACGCTCCGGTATCGCCGATGATGCGCGCCCGGACTGCGCTCAGCCTGCCGTCGGCGTCGGCTCCGGCCGTGACGTGTAGGGTGATGGGGTGGCGCTTCGGGTGCATTCGGATTGACTGCTCCCGTGTGAGCACGGTCCTGACCGGCCGGCCGAGAGCGCGAGCCGCCAGCGCAGTGTGCCCCTGAATCGAGAGATCCTCCTTTCCACCGAATGCGCCTCCGTTCGTGACCAACTCGACCTCGATCATCTCCCGCTCAACGCCCAAGATCGCTGCGATCTGTCGCTGGTCGTCATGCACGCCCTGCCCCTGCGAGAAGATCTTGAGATGGTCTGGGCTCGGGACGGCGAGGCAGGCTTCGGGTTCGAGATACGCGTGTTCCACACGTTGCGTGGTGAACGTCTGCTCGATCACATGCTCGGAGGCAGCAAGAGCGGCCTCGACGTCGCCACGGCGGAAGGCGCACACCTCGAGGAGGTTACCCGCCTCGTGAATCTTGGGGGCGGTCGGCTGGAGCGCCGCTAAGGGGTCGGTGACGGGCTCGAGCACGTCGTAGTGGACTTCAACCGCTCGTGCCGCGCCTCGAGCGTGGAACTGTGTGTCAGCGACGACCAAGCCGATGACGTCTCCGACACAGCGAGTTGTCTCACCGGTCGCCACGAAGACAGGCCAGTCCGACACGATCAGACCGGTGTGGCGCTCACCAGGAACGTCGGTGGCCGTGAAGATACGCTGTACGCCCGCCATCTCGAGGGCCGCAGTTGTGCCGATACCCACGACGGTTGCTCGGGGGTACTCGCTAAGCACGACCGCAGCGTGGAGCATGCCGTCGACGCGCATATCGGCCACGTACGGTTTGTCGCCCAGCGCGTGCTGGGACCCTCGGTAGCGTGGACTCGAGCTGCCAACACCGCTGGCGCGACCGCGCTCCGAAGTCCGACGTAACCCGAACTGTTCACCGAAGAAGTCGGACCGCCTCGGTGCCGCCGGCACGACGCTTTCACCCCCACACCACGCCTCACCTGCCGTCTGAATCGCGTCCACAATCCTGTTGTAGCCAGTGCAACGACAAAGATGTCCGCTGAGTGCCTTGCGCACGGCGTTGGGATCGCGTGCCCGACCGTCCTTGAGTAACGCTGAGGCGCGCGCGACGATTCCAGGGATGCAGTAGCCGCACTGAATAGCGCCTTCGGTCACAAAGGCCTGGGCGAGTACACGGCGCAGTGCCTCTGGGAGCCCCTCGAGCGTAGTGATCTCGGTCCCGGCCATCTGTTCGGGCCTCCGGAGGCAGGCCAACACGGGCCGGCCGTTCACGAGAATGGCGCAGCAGCCGCAGTGGCCCTGTGGGGCGCACCCGTCCTTGGGAGAGGTAATGCCGCACTGCTCACGCAACACCTCGAGGAAGTGCATTCCCTCTTCGAAGGTCACGGCCGTCTCGCGACCGTTCAGCTTGAATGAGACTTCAGGCATGGTTGTCGTGTACTCGGACTTCCCCCAACATATGGCGGCCGGTGGTCTGTGCAAAGCAGAGAACATACCGCCTGGCGGGGGCGCCCGAGAACCTGACCTTGGCAGTGGGTCTTCCCAGGCTATTTTGGTGGGAAGGTACGCTTCCCTTGCCGCGCGAGGATGGCGGCCGTTACCGGGATGAGGACGAGCGTTTGCAGCGCTGTGAGGTGACCGCATGCCCAAGGCCGACATAGCCCAAGGCGGTAGCATCCCGTGATGCGCGTCAAGATCTGCTGCATCACATCCCTCGAGGAGGCCGAGCTCGCCATCCACCACGGGGCCCACGCTCTCGGTTTCGTCTCGCGGATGCCGACGAGCGAAGGTGTGATCCCCGATGACCGGATCAGAGAGCTCGCCGCGACAATCCCACCAGGCGTGCGGCGCTTCTTGCTCACCTGCAAGCGGGATCCCGCCGAAGTCGCTCGCCAGGTCCGGCATGCCGGAACCGATACCGTGCAGCTCGTTGACCGCATGGCAACCGCGGATCTGACTCGCCTTCGGGCAGAGCTCCCCGAGGTTTCGGTTGTCCAAGTCGTCCACGTCACCGGTCCTCCGGCAATCGCGGAGGCTGAGGAGGTGGAGCCGTACGTGGACGCCATCCTCCTGGACTCAGGGACCCCCGACGCCCCAGTGCGTGAGCTGGGTGGTACTGGGCGCCCTCACGACTGGAGCATAAGCGCGGAGATTGTCCGCCGCGTGGCGCGTCCGGTTTTCCTAGCAGGCGGACTTGGGCCGGACAACGTCGCCGAAGCGATTTGCCAGGTTCAACCCTACGGCGTCGACGTGTGTTCCCGACTAAGGCTAGACGGCCGCCTTGACGAGTGCCTGCTGGCTCGGTTCTTCAGCGCCGTGAGCAGTGCGGCTGCCGCCTAACACGCGCGACGACACTTCTCATGAGCGAACCTTACGCAACGCTGTCCTCTTCGATCCGGACGGCGTGCTCGGGACGCTACTTGGCCCTGAGCACTCTGGCAGCCCGGTTGTACTGATTCGGGTTCACCCAGAGGATCATCCCGTACCGCCCCTTGCCGGCCGCTACCGCGTCAGCGGCGGTGATGTTGATCTTGGCAGCGCCGAGCTTACCGATATGACTGTGCGCCGCCCCCAGCCGGTCGCTTCCTGTGATCAAGAAGCCTTTCTTGACCTTGCTGATACGCCAGCCGTTCTTCCGCGCCACCGCACGGAACGCCGTCATGTTATCCGGAACGAAGTCGAGCTGCGACTTGCCCGCGCCGGCGGGGAACCCCGAGTACGCTAGCAGGTTGACTCCGCCCTCTCGAAGCTGGCCAAGGACTCTGTCTCCGTGCCCCGCACGGTTGGGGACTTTGATGTAGCAGTAGTTGATCTTCTTCACGCGATCGGCCATGTGTCACCTCCTGTGGGAGGATACAGCGCCGCGACCTGGCTCGGCTTCACGTCCCTAGAGCCAGCCGAACCGAACGAGCGTCTTATTGACCCGCCAAGCGAACAGTGCGGCGGCCGCGATGAGCGCGACCGTGAGGACGGAACTGAACCTCGCGTACACCTGCAGCCCAAGGACGATTGCCACGATCACCAGGAACAGACAGAAGGTGGCCAGCCGCTTGCGCAGGACTCTGTGAGGTTTGAGGCGAGCCGTGAGATCCTGGGGCACGGGCCCGTCTGGGCTCACCTCCGCCAGAATGGCCTCGATCCTCGGCTGCAGCCGCAGATGCACGAACGAGAGCAGCGCCATCAGTGTGAACGTGAGCAGCGTTTTGACCAGCACAACCCAGTTGCCCCACAGCGCCGCGATTCCCAGCGGACCGGTGATGAGCAGCAGCACACCCGTGAGTAGGATGGTGACCTGAAACACGAAGCATCGCGTCGCCCCCCGCCGGATGATGTTCTCCATGTAGCGGTCGGCATAGTAGTTGAAGGAGACCCCCAGTGCCACGCGCTCGTTGACCACAATCAAGTTGAACAACGGCACCGACATGAACACGAAAGCCATCGTGTGCAGGAATCGCAGCGCTGGATAGAGGGATTCCATGTCAGCCCAATGGACCCTGCGGCATCCCGCCGGTGTCGCCACTCCGTTCCTGGATCTGCTCCGCGGCCGCTCGTGCGGCCTCGGCCACAGTGTCGGCTTCGCCGGAGGCGAGTTCCTGCAGGACCTCGGTGGCAGCTGTCGTCCCCACGGTTCCAAGGGCCTCGCAGATGGCGACCCGCACCCGCTCGCCGTGGTACAGGGGCGGCTTCTGGAACATGCCCGAGATCCTCTTCTTCCTGCCTTCTTGGCGAACCGCGTTGAGCAAGACCTGCTCCGCGCTGGAACCATCTGGAAAGGCCGCGTCGCCCACGCCGGTGAGGGACCGGCATATCTCCACCAGCACCTCTTCGTCCTCCGGCTCGGCATCCGCCACAGCCTCGGGCTGCAGGGCGCCGGCGTAGAACGCCAGAACCTCGGGAATCCGGCTACGGAGATTCCCCAGGCACGCGACCGCCGCGCGACGCGTGCCGCCATCCGAGTCGGCCAGCGCCGTGATCAGGCTGTCTTCCGAAGCCGGTCCGAGCAGCTCGAATACTCGCGTCAGGGCTGCTTGACGGACGCGCGCGTTTTCGTGCCTGAGAAACGGCTTGATCGAATCGGCCAGCGCCGGATCGCGCTGGTCGTCGAGGGCCGCCAGAACGTGATGGATGGCTGACCACTCGGGCTCGATGTTTGGGAGCGCTTTCAGGAACGGTACCAGGGCGGGCGCGCCGATGCCCTTCATGACCTCGAAGGCGCTCGCCCGGACCGAGACGCTCGTCGAGGCGGCGTACGTCTCCTGTAGTCCCGCGATGGCGGCCTCGCCACTGATCGACAGGAGTGCCACAACGCCATCGCGACCCTCCTTGTCGAGCAGCTCGTCGCTCAGAGCATCGAGCAGACGCCGAACGTATTCCTCAACGGCCAGCAATCGGTGAAAGGCGTGGAGGAGTGCCTGGACCGTATCGGCGGCTTCAGCCTCATGGCCTCCCGACCCCAGCGCTTCGAGTATCCCGGCTGCTTCCGTCCAGTGCTTGCCACGACGCAGGAGCTCGGGGAAGACCACCCGAGCGATGGCGTTGAGACGCCTGCCGAAATCGCCGGCGGGGAAATGAGCTAGGCCTCGCAGATAGTCATCACGGTTCCGGAGGAACTCCTGAACCACCAGCTGCCGCTTGAGCATCTTCTGCAGGCCCTCTGGCAGCTCCTCACGGGTGAACACCTTCTGCTTGACCACCGCCTCAAGTAACTCGCCGGCGACTTCCACTTCCTCGTGGTCCAATTGTTCCACTATGTCCCGGATGATGAGTCGGTGCCGACCAGCGAGTTCCAGGGACTCTTCGTCCTGCTTCTGGGTCAACTGTTGCAGGCCGTCCATCAGCTGCCCGGTCGTGGAGACCAAACGCTCCGAGGGAATCTGAGCGATGATCTCGTGCTCGACCTGCGTTTCCTCCAGAACGGCAATGTCCTTGGCAAGCACGTCGCAGTTCACCAGTAGGTCAGCGAGAAGCTGGGGCGTCCGCAAGGGGCGGATCACCTCATCGATGATCTGGATCTTTATCTCCTGGAGCTTCTCTGGTGATGCCTGCTTGTAGAGGGGAAGCATGCTGAGGTCTCTTCCCAGCCTGCTCAGGGCCCGCTCCACGCGCCACGGAAGCCGTCGCTCCCGCCCGATAACGTCGGCTTCGAAGAGCGTCGACACGTGCACGATGTGTTGATCTATGAACTCCTGGGTCACCCGGTCCCGCTCTTCCTTGGCCTGGCCTGCCCTGGGAGGCTCGCTCATCAAAACGATGAAAGCGTTGAACTCCTCGGCCTCGATCCCCTTCAGCAGCGAGAAGCTCAGGAGATGTCGTCTGTCGAAGAAATCCAGGAGCTTCGGGGTGAACAGCTCTGCCATGCCGCTGATCATGATCTTGTCCAGCATGAGGGGGTCCGGCTCGTACCCGTCGATCATGAGAGTGCGGCGGTCGCGGTCCATTCCAACCAGGTAGGTGAGTCCCGCCCGATCCTCCAGGACGCGGCGGAACTCCTCGTACAGTCCGGCCCGAGACTGCTGCGCTTGCGGATGATCCGGCGCGTAATACCCCGTCCGGAGCATCGCCTTGGCGAGATCGAGCGTGAATTCAGCGAGAGGGCCAGCTTGCTGATGGGCAGCGTGCGTGTCCGTTACTCGATCCGGCCGTGACGGCGGGCTCGCGTTGCCGTTCGTGTTCATCCGTTTGTGCTGCGGCTGGTGGAGGTCATGGCTGACCTCGTTGGGAGCTGGGCCTAAGATGGGGAACGAGGGCGTTCAAGGCCAGTCTTGACCGGGGGGCCTCACCGCATCGGCTGCTGCAGGATCGCCAGAATCACCTGTATGCCTTCGACGAAGTTGCCGAGCCGGAGGTTCTCGTTGGGGCTGTGCTGGTTGTTGTCGGGGTTCACGGTCGGAACGGTGACGGCCGGCACGCCCAGCGTGGCCACGAACGGTGAGATGGGGATGGAGCCGCCGCTCGTGCGGATCTTGATCGGCTCCTCCCCGAAGAGGTGCACCATCGCGTCGGTCAGCCAGTGACCGATCTCCGAGTCCATCTCCGTGCGGTAGGCGGCGTAGGAGATGTCGGACGTGAAGGTGGCAATCCGGAGACGGCTCTGGCGCTCCGCCTCCGTCGGCTCGCGGTCGATGACGTAGTAACCGAGTCCCTCGATATGCCTCCGAATGAGTCCCAGTAGATGCTCGGGGTCACTCTCCTTCACCAGGCGCACGTCGATCTCGGCGGTCGCGAACGCTGGCACGATCGTGCGGCGCTGTTCGCCCACCCAGCCTGACGCCATGCCGCGAATGTTGAGGGATGGGTACTGGCGGGCCTCCTGAAGTGATGCCCCCACGCTGTCGGTCTCGACGATGCCCAGCTGCTGCTTGATCGCCGTCTCGTCGTCAGGTACACGTGCCAGCACGTCCCGCGTGGCATCATCGAGCACGACTCCATCGTAGAAGCCTGGGATGGTCACGCGCCCGTACTCGTCCTTCATGGAAGCAAGGACCTGCACGAGGCGGAACGCCGGATTCGGCACCCAGTTGCCATAGTGCCCGCTGTGCTGCGGTACGCGGGGCCCGTACACCGTGAGCGTGATCGTGGCGATGCCGCGCGCCCCGAACGTCAGTGTCGGCAGGTTGGTCGGGTGTCGGGGACCGTCGAAGATGACGAGCATGTCGGCGGCGAGCCTGTCGTGATACCGCTCGACCGCAGCCGGCAGATTGGGAGATCCCAGTTCCTCTTCGGAATCCACGATCACCTTGATGTTGAAGTCGGGCGTGGTCCCACGGGATGTCGTGCCACTCACCATCTTCACCGCGCTCGCGCAGCACTGGCTCGTACGGCGACTCCTGGGTCCAGCGAGACAGATCCACCGGCTGCCCGTCGGACTGGAGATAGACCAGCAGCGTGCGCTCGGCGTTCGGGAACGTGCGCTCGGCGAGCAGGATGGGGATGCGGCCGGTCTCCAGCTCCTCGGTGCGGAACCCGCGTTCCTGGAATTGGACGGTGAGCCAGTCGATGATTCCGCGGAGGTCATCCGGGAAGTGCGCGTCGTTGGGGATCCGGAGGTACTCGCGGAACAACTCAAGGACCCGCGGGGCCTCTGCCTTGCCATACTGTTTGATCTCGGCACTAGTGAGCTGTTGTGCGAGGGACGGCGCGGCGGTGAGATGAAGCAGTGCGGCGACGGTCAGGGCTAGCTGTGTGAGTTTGCGATGAGTCATTTGATTACTCGCGCGGTCGTTCGGCCAGCGTGCGTTCTCATGCCACAACGAGAGTCATCGGACCCACCGGTGTCAACAGCCCGGCCCTCGGTGTTATCGTTCGCGGTCATGACGGAGACGCTTTCGCTCCGGGTCGTCACGTTCAACGCGTGGGCACTGCCGCTCAGCATCCCGTCGCAGCAGAAGCGACGCCGCATGCGGCAGCTGCCGCATGCGCTCGCCGTGCTGGATGCCGACGTCATCGTGCTGCAGGAGATGTTCGATGTGCGTGCCAGGCAGCGTGTGCTGCGCGAGCTGTGCCCGCCCTATGAGACGACGCCCGATGCGATGCGCTCCCGGCGCATCCTGGGGCTGGTGCCGATTGACGAAACGGGTGGGCTGCTGGTCCTCTCGCGCCTGCCGATCGGCGCCAGCCGCTTCATCCGGCATCCGCGCGACGTGGGCTCGAAGCCTGATGAGCGGATCGGTCACAAGGGCGGCATGATCCTACACCTCGACACACCGCTGGGACGCGTGACGCTGCTCGCCCTCCACCTCTATGCGGGGACCAAGCGGAAGCACGCTCACGTGCGCTGCGCCCAGCTCGCGCCGCTGCTGGAAGCCGCGAATGGGGAGGCGAACGGGAATCCGGTCGTGCTGGCGGGCGATATCAACACCTCCCCGACCCTCGGGTACCCGGACC
>JBDGXT010000148.1:0-4951 GCA_039584455.1 Gemmatimonadota bacterium | reverse complement strand
GATCGGCTTCGACCAGCCGCGCAAGATCAAGGCGAACGCCCAGGGTGGCCTGCTCGCGGCTCCGGCGTGGGTGCAGTTCATGAACGAGGTGTACGAGCGGCGTCCGCCGCCGGACGAGTGGGAGCGGCCGACCGGGCTGGTGCTACACCGCATCGACAACACCACCGGCTACCGGGCCACCGATTTCTGCCCCCGGGAGGCGGTCTACTTCGAGTGGTTCATGCCCGGCACGGAGCCCACCGAGTTCTGTCCCGTGCACAACCCGTTCGACCGCATCTTCACTGACGCGCTGGGTGTCGGCGCGCCGCCGGGAGGCCGCCACTGAGGCCCCTCAGGGTCAGCGCGAGCGTCGTCTGGCCCGTCACCTCCCCGCCGGTCGCGAGGGGCGCGGTCCTGACGGATGCGCGCGGATGCATCGCCGCCGTCGGGCCGGAAGAGTGGGTCCCCCATCCCCCGGACGCCGAGCAGGTGGAGTACGCCGATGCCCTGCTGCTGCCCGGCTTCATCAACACCCATACCCACCTCGAGCTGCACGGCTTCCGCGGCCAGCTCCCGGAGGCGGAGTTCTTCACCTGGATGCAGCTGATGCGGGCCATCCGGGAGACGACGCCGCAGGAGACGTACGAGGAGGGCGCCCCCGAGGGGCTGCGCGAGACCTGGCGCTGCGGCACCACCACGGTGGCCGACACGGGTACGAGCGGGGCCACGGTGCGTGCGGTCGCCGCCCTGGGGGGCCGGGCCATCTACTACCAGGAGGCGATCGGTCCCGACCCGGCCGGCTGTGAGGAGGCGTTTGCCGAGCTGGAGCGCACGGTGCGGCGCCTCCAGGACGAGGCGCCCGCCGACGTCGCCATCGGGGTCTCACCGCACGCCCCCTACACGGTCAGTCCCGAGCTGCTCGAGCGGGCGGTCGCCTTCGCCCGCGCCGAGAAACTGCCCCTGGCCAGCCACCTGGCGGAGTCGTCGGCCGAGGCCGAGTTCGTGTCGCGCGGCTCGGGGCCGTTCGCGGAGAGCCGGCATTCGCGGGGGATCCCGATGCCTCCCGTGGCGCGGTCGCCGGTCGAGTACGCCGCCCGCGCCGGCCTGCTCGGCCCTGACTTCCTGGCGATCCATGCGGTGCGGACCGATTCGGACGACGTCGCGACGCTGGCTGAGTCGGGCAGCGCCGTGGCGGTCTGTCCGCGCTCCAACCTGCGGCACGGCCACGGCAACCCGCCGCTCAAGGCGCTGCTCGAGGCGGGGCTGCGGGTGGGACTGGGCACCGACTCCCTGGCCAGCGTCGAGTCGCTCGACCTGCTCGCCGAGGCGCGGGCGGCCAAGGGCCTGGCCGGTCTCACGCCCGAGGAAGCGCTGCGGCTGCTCACCGTCGACGGGGCGCGCGCCCTCGGCATCGAGTCGGAGATCGGCTCGCTGGAGTTTGGGAAGTGGGCCGATCTCGTGGCCGTGCAGTTCAAGGCCGAGACCGGCACGCGACCCGGCGACGTGGCTGCGCGGCTGCTCGCGGCCGACCCGTCGAGCATCGTGGCGACCTACGTGGGTGGGCGCCGCGTGTACCCCGACGCCGACGCATGAAGACCCAGCGTCACGCCGCCATCCTGCGGCTGGTGCGGGCCAAGCGCGTCCCGAGCCAGGAGCTGCTCCGCGGGCTGCTCGAGGCCGAGGGGATCGAGGTCACCCAGGCCACCCTGTCGCGCGACCTGCACGAGCTACGCCTGCTCAAGGTGACCGAGGCGGACGGCACGGTGCGCTACGCGCCGCCGCCCGAAGGTGAGGTGCTGCACCCCTCGCTGGAGCAGCTCCTACCGACGCTGCTCGTGTCGGTGGACGGCGTGGGGAACCAGCTCGTGTTGCGCACCCCCGCAGGGAGCGCCAACGCGGTCGGCAGCGCGATCGACGCCCAGGAGTGGAAGGAGGTCGTCGGGACCATCGCCGGCGACGACACCATCCTGGTGATCACCCGATCGGAGAAGGCCCGCCGCACCCTGGCGGCCCGTCTGGAGGAGCTCGCCCAGGCCGGCCCTTGACCCCATGAGGCGGTCCTGTATGTTTATGCACTCGACCGCATAGACATACAACGGAGGGACGGCCCGTGGGTCCGCTCGTCACACTCGCCTACTCCGGAGGACTCGACACCTCCGCCATCGTTCCCTGGCTGAAGGACGCCTACGGCGCCCGCGTGCTCTGCTACGTGGCCGACGTGGGGCAGGGCGACCGCGAGCTGGACGGCGTGGAGGCAAAGGCCGTCCGCACCGGGGCCGTCGGCTGCGTCGTGGAGGACCTGCGCGAGCAGTTCGTCAGCGACTTCGTGTTCCCCACGCTGCGCGCGGGTGCCGTGTACTCGCGCACCTACCTGCTGGGGACCGGCATGGCGCGCCCGCTGATCGCGGCGGGGCAGGTGGCCGCCGCGCGCCGCAGCGGCGCCACACACCTGGCGCACGGTTGCACGGGCAAGGGCAACGACCAGGTCCGCTTCGAGCTCACCTTCCAGGCGCTGGCCCCCGACCTCCAGGTGATCGCCCCGTGGCGGGAGTGGAGCTACCGCGGGCGTGAGGACCTGCTGGCGTTTCTGCGGGAGAAGGGCATTCCCGTGGAGGCGAGCGCCGAGAAGCCCTACTCGCGCGACCGCAACCTGTGGCACTGCTCGCACGAAGGGGGGATCCTGGAAGATCCCGCCGTGCCACCACCGGCCGATCTCTTCCTGGTGACGGCCGATCCGACCGAGGCGCCCGATCAACCCGACGAGGTGACGATCACCTTCGAGCAGGGGACCCCCGTTGCGCTCGACGGGCAGCCCACCGGCCCGGTGGACCTGGTGGAGCGCCTCAACCAGCTGGCCGGCGCCCACGGCGTGGGCCGGGCCGACGTGGTGGAGGATCGCCTGGTGGGGATGAAGTCGCGCGGCATCTACGAGACCCCGGCCGGCACGGTGCTGCGGACGGCGCACCGGGAGCTGGAGCAGCTGGTGCTGGACCGGCGCACCCTCGCCCTCAAGGACGAGCTCGCGCCGCGCTACGCCGACCTGGTGTACGAGGGGCGCTGGTGGACCCGTGAGCGGGAGGCGCTCGACGCCCTCGTGACCGTCACGCAGAAGCGGGTGACTGGCACCGCGCGGGTCGCTCTGTTCAAGGGCAACGCCTCGGTCGTGTCGCGCGAGAGCCGGTTCTCTCTCTATGCCGGGGAGTACGCCACGTTCGAGGCCGACGAGGTCTACGACCAGGCGGACGCTGCCGGGTTCATCAAGCTGTTCGGCCTCCCCGTGCGCATCGGCGCGCAGGTGGAGGGCCGACCGAAGCGGCTCGAGGAGGTGGCGTGACCCGGCCCGACGCCAAGCACCGTTCGAAGTCGGCGGAATCCGGCCTGCCGTCGGACGCGGCCGGCGCGTCGCCCAGCGCGAGCGGCGCGTCGCACCAGCTGTGGGGCGGGCGCTTCGTGCTGGGACTGGCGGATGCCGCCGACGGGCTGAACCGCAGCCTGCCGGTGGACCACCGGCTCTGGCCGCAGGACGTGCACGCGGCGCGGGCCTGGGTGCTCGCGTTGGGGCGCGCCGGCGTGCTGGAGCCGAAGGAGGAGGTGGCGCTCTTGGCCGGGCTGGATCGGGTGGGCGAGCGCCTCGCCGACGGAGCCGCGGCGGGCGCGCCGGACGAGGACGTGCACACCCTGGTGGAGCGTCTGCTCTACGAGGAGGTGGGCGAGCTGGCCGGCAAGCTCAACACGGGCCGCTCCCGCAACGACCAAGTGGCCACCGATCTCAGGCTGTGGACCCTGCAGGCGATCCGGGAGGTCGACCGCGAGGTGGCCGCGCTGGGGAGCGCTCTGGTGGAGCAGGCGAAGCACGGGCTCGATCTGTTGCTCCCCGGCTACACCCACGGGCAGCGCGCGCAGCCGGTGCGCTGGGCCTACGTGCTGGCGGCGCACGCCTGGCCGCTCACGCGCGACCGCGAGCGGCTCGCCGATGCAGCCGGCCGCACCTCGGAGCTGCCGCTGGGACTGGGCGCCGTAGCGGGGTCCGGCATGCCGGTGGATCGCCCCCTCCTGCAGCGGCTGCTGGGCTTCGATCGGCTCTCTCCCAATGCGCTCGACGCCACCGGCGACCGCGACTTCGTGGCCGAGACGCTGTTCGCCCTGGGCCTGCTGGCGACCCACTGCTCCCGTCTGGCTGGCGAGCTCCAGACCTACGCCTCCTCGGAGTACGGCTTCGTGCGGCTGGCCGACAGCTACAGCACCGGCTCGAGCCTGTTGCCGCAGAAGCGGAATCCCGACGTGCTGGAGCTGACCCGGGCCAAGGCGGCGCGCCTGCTGGGTGATCTGTCGGGACTGCTGGCGCTGCTCAAGGGCCTGCCCGCCGGCTACAGCAAGGACCTGCAGGAGGACAAGGCCTTCCTGTTCGACGCGGTGGACACGCTGCTGCTTACCCTCCCCGCGCTGCGCGGCGCCATCGAGACGTTGGAGCCTGTGCCACAGCGCATGGAGCAGGCGCTCGACGCCAGCCTCCGCGCGACCGACCTGGCCGACAAGCTGGTGCAGACCGGGGTGCCGTTCCGGGAGGCCCACGCGCTGATCGGCCGGCTCGTGCGGGAGGCCGAGGCAGGCGCGGTCGAGATCAACGAGGTCTCGGCCGACGTCGCCGAGGCCATCCACCCCAGGCTGCCGGGGCTGATTGCCGCGTTGGGATCATGGGAGGACTCGGTGGAGTACCGCGCCACGGCGGGGGGCTCGGCGCGGCACACCGTCGTGGCCCAGATCGCCGAGCTCGAGGCAGCATTTCAAGTCGTTCTCAAGCAATGAGTTAGGGGCTACAGAAAACGGGGAGTGGCCCCTCCGCCACTCCCCGTTCGTATTGCCGCTGCGACGCGCCGGTCGGGTCTTGCGTGGTCCCCTGCTCGTCCCCTCCAGACAAGCCGTCCCGCCGGGCGGCGGGATGCCTGCACGTCGCAGTGTATGAGTTGGAGTC
>JBDGXT010000147.1:0-6201 GCA_039584455.1 Gemmatimonadota bacterium | reverse complement strand
GGCGGCAGCGGCACGTGGAACAGATCGACGCCCTCGCCCAGCATGATGAGCTCGCGCTGCTGCACGATCGAGAACACCGTCTGCACCCCGAAAGAGGCGTAGCTCAGGACGAAGTCGGCGCCGGCGCGCTGGATGGCCTCGACGTTGCGCTCGTGGGTGACCCGGGTGAGGATGCGCGCCTCGGGATTGAGCCGCCGGCAGTACACCGTCAGGTAGACGTTCATCGCGTCGTCGTGCGTCGTGAGCAGGATGGACGGCGTCTCGACGATCCCAGCCTCATCGAGTACCTGCCGGTCGGCTGCATCGCCCAGGAAGAGCCGGTCGGGAATACCATGGATCTTGGGCTCGAGCTCGGCCTTGCGCTCCACGATGTGGACCGGGATCTCCCTCCGTTTGAGGGCCCGAGCGGCCGCCCGGCCCACCTTGCCGCCGCCGATGATGAGCACAGGATTCGGATTGGCGTCGTAGATCACGAGCACCTCGTTGAGCTCCTCGATCTGCTCTGGCGCACCGATCGCGACCGGGATGCTGGTGCGCGACAGCTCGAGATCCGGCCGGGCCGGCTGGAACCGCCCACGCTCCCACACGCCGACGATCGTGACCCCGGTGAACTCCCGCAGCTGGGTCTCCCGAATCGTCTTCCCCTGGAGCGGCGTGTCGTGCACCGGGAACTCGACGAGGATGAGATCGTGGAACTTGCCGACCACATTCGCATGGGCCGAGCCGGCGCTCACCCGGTTGGCGAGATGCTCACCGAGCCGCTGTTTGAGGGGCAGCACGTACGTGGCCCCGCTCAGCTCCAAGACATCGATCGAATCCGGTACCTCGACCAGCGCGGCGACCGGGACCGAGCCTGACAGCTCGCGCACGGTGAGGACGATGTTCGAGTTGACCGTGTCCGACGCATTGGCCAGGACGAGGCAGGCCCGTTCCGCACCGGCACACCGGTAGGTCTCGACGGCGTCGATCTCGCCGGTCATGGCCGGCAGGCCCTCATCGCGCATGCGTAACGCGAGGTCGGGTTCGGGCTCGATCACGTACGCCGGCACACCGGCCAATGCGAGTCGGCGCTGCAATCCGAGCGCAATGGGGTCGTTGACGCAGATCAGCACGTGACCGTGGACCTCCGCCGGCACCGACTGGAGCGCCCGGAGGCGACGCCGTCTCTGCTGCTCGAGCCACGGGGCATACACGAATCGGATGAAGAGAAACGGGAGGATGATGAGGAGGAGCACGACCCCGGATGTCACCGAAGCCCAGCGTGCTCATCACGGTGAGTGCCCAGTAGACCCCCGTGAACCACGAGTGCTCCTGACCCTCCCACGCCATGATCACGTGGAACAGCCAGCCGTAGAAGAGGACGACGGCGATGAGGAGGGCGAGGTACC
Organism: Gemmatimonadota bacterium; assembly: GCA_039584455.1. Taxonomy (GTDB): domain Bacteria; phylum Gemmatimonadota; class Gemmatimonadetes; order Gemmatimonadales; family GWC2-71-9; genus WVYX01. The sequence continues at coordinate 4,813 of JBDGXT010000147.1, read as the reverse complement.
TGACGAACGGCGCGAGCCGCTGTTGCAGCGTGCCGCCCCCCGCCACCAGCGCAGCCAGATGGGAGCCGACGGTCTTCATGCAGAGATGATAATACGGGATCCGCAACCCGCGACCCCCTGAAGCCCATTCAGGCTGATCATCGTCGCTACAAGAAAGGCCCGGTGCACTCACCGGGCCTTGCAGTTGCCCCGCCTGGGATCGTTGCGCAGCAGAGCGCGGTGGGGAGGGGGTGGCGCTCTACCTTTGTCGTGTCATCTCACGCGCACAAGAGAGCGCCCGGCGTTGGCCGGGCACTCGTGTCGAGGGTTGGGCCGCTCGGCTGCTAGTTCGGCAACGGATCCGGCGCGAAGTTCGCGTGCACGAGCATCCAGGTGCCCCCCTGCTGCACGTATACCCGCGTCGACTTGGCGCGCACCGTCGTGTTCGCTCCGTCGGCGTCTTGCACCACGCCCACGAAGTTGTACGACAGGATCGCGGCCGTGCCGTACACCTGGACCTTGGGGTTGAACATCTCCGCGGCGATAAGCCGGCCGCTGTCCTGGTAACCGGCCTCGTACAGCCGCCTGGCGACGTCCTTGCCCTCCTGTCGGGTGGAGTACTCACCGTTGAGCTCGGTGTACTCCGGAGCGAGGATGCTCATGGCCGCCGTCACGTCCTCTTCCATATCCGCTGCCCACGCGGCCTTGGTGATGCGAATAATCTCGTCCGCCACCGCGGTGGACTCCTGTGCCCGTAGGGCAACCGGCAGGAACAGCGATGCTGCCAGCGCGAGCGTGGCGCACGAGATGAATCGGGTTCGCATGATACCTCCCATCGATGAGGATCTGCCTGTGGTCAGCGAGCGGGAAAGGGACTCAATTGGCGCGTCCGGCCAGGCCGTGTCAAGGCGAGACCTGCGTGACGTAACCCTCCGCCCTGGCAGCCTGACTGGTATCTGGCCTTTGGCTACTCAGTTGCCCCGCCTGGGATCGCTGCGCAGCAGAGCGCGGTGGAGCGGAGGGGGTGGCGCTCCACCAGGACTCTTCTGATCCAGAGCGTCGGCGCTAGGGGGCCGAAACCCGGCAGAATGTCACACTGAATGCGGGTTCGTGTCGTCCGTTGCCGGGTTTGGAGGGCAAGAGGTCGGTTTGACACGACAAAATGTCGTGTCAAATGTCGTGATATGTCGTGCGATTGTCGCGGCCTCAGTGTCGCGTTGCCCGCCACCGCTCCAGCATGTACCGGTTCCCAACGAGCGGCTCGTCGAGAATCCGGTCTGCGAGGATCGCTTGGTTGGGTCCGCCGTGCGCTACGTAGACGTAGTAGAAGCCTCGAGACTTCAGGATGACCGATCGCACTAAGTCATCCGTCGGAGGAGGCACGGCAAACTCGATCTCCGCAACCCCACCGTCGATGCTGGCGTAATAGCGTCCGTCCCCGGACGCTATCAGCTCCCTAACATCGCGCCCGCTCTCATCGCGAGCCCGTTCCGGTGCTATCTCGGTCACCGTGAGGGGCTTCTCCGACCCCATGTCCAGCGCGACCCAGTCGACTTCCCACAAGCCGCGCGCTGACTCGAGCCTCACGACCACAGTATCTGCCTCGACGCCGCTCAGGTCGAGGCGAGCCACCTGGCTCTTGCTGAGAGCGGGCCCCACGTCCAGCAGAACATCCTGCAACATCCAGCGGCCCTCCTGCCAGAGGAGCACATGCATGGTCCCCTCGCGAAGAACCCACTCGCGCACACGCTGGCGCAGACGCTCCTCCTGTGCCACTCGCACGTACCAGGCAAACAGCTTCTCCCCCTGAAGCTGGAGGAACTCCTCCACCGCAAAGGGTGCCAGCACCGTATTCCGGGCGCGCACCACGATCGTCGCCGACTGCACGCCCGGTGGCCGAGCAAAGGAGAGCACCAAGCCGTCCCGCAGCTCTGCCAACTCAACCAGATCGGCCTCCTCGAGCGGCGCGCCGCTCCAGTAGACCTCGTCAGCGTGCCGGACCGCGGCGAGTGCGTCTCCTCCGTGCACACCGCGGACAGTCAGAGGCGCCCGGAGATCGGAAACCACGTGAACCTCACCGGCTCGATCTGGGATCGCCTCCGTACCCTGTGGGTGATCCACCACGATTAGCTTCAGCTCGTCCGTGTACTGCGTTTCGGGCCGCCCGTTCACCAGCCGAAGGCGGTACCGCCCGTCGACGGGCTGCAGGTGCTCGAGGTTGTCGAAGTCGGTTCGATCGAGCCCCGGGGCAATTGCGCCCGAGAATGTCTCGGAGTCGAAGCGATACTCCTCGCCGTCGAACGAGTACACGAAAGGACACGAGGCGGGTTCCGGCTTCTCAGTCGATTGGGTGAGCGCGATGACGACGCCGACAGTTGTTGCAGCTCCCAGGACCGCCAGAACGGTGCCTGCCGTATTGCTCTCGCGTACCTCCACCAGGGCAATGCTGTCGAGGGGGATCTCGATCTCGTCTCCTTCCTCTCGGCCCACCACCCCTGAGGTGAAGATCCGGTACTCGTTGAACTCGTGGCGGTCGCCGCCGTGGGTAACAACCGTGACGGGCTCGTCGCCGGTCAGAGCGCCCCAATCGGCGCGATCCAACTGGCGTGTTGTAGTGCACCCCGTGGCCAGACCGACGCTGGCTGCGGTTACCGCCCACACCGAACGACGCAGATTGCTTTGCCGCATCATGGACCTCCGCCGGCCGAGCTCTCGCGGCGTTCCGCGCGAATCTGCTCGAGCGCCTCCCACCTGTCGATCCTGTGCGCGTCACCTGCCGCGAGCGCCCCGCCAACGGCACCCCAGGTCAACCCCGAGAGAAACGCGACGAGCGAGAACGCCTCTTCCTGAGGCGAGCAGGGGGAGCCCCAGAAGTCGCAGGGGCAGATGCTGCACGCCGCCACGAGGCCCAACCCGCCGCCCACCACTGCGCCGATCACTCCTCCCAGCACCCCGGCTCCCCCGGCGCCACGCATCCGCGCCTCGATCTCCCACTGGGCAATCGCGCTGCCCAGGTCGTCATACGCCTGGAGGAGGCTGTCCTGCTGTCCAGTGCATCTAGCCGGCTGCAGAACGCTTCGGGCTGGAACCAGACTCGGCGGGGGTTCCGGAACGGCCCACTGGCTGGTCGCGGGGTCACAGGATCGAAAGAGGGGAGAGCACCCTTCGCCACCATCTTGCGCAAGCAGGGGGGCTCCCAGGCCACTGGCGAACACGAGCCCAAGCACTGGACCGAGGACGCGGCAACGGGATCCAAAGCAGGTCCACACCGTAGGCGCCTCCGCACGAAGACTGTGAGACTCAAGTGCACCGTGGGCGGTCTGGCGGTCGCGTTGTCGGTGTGGCGTCCAGATGGAGGGCGTCGCTCTGGCAGCGGGCCGTCGAGGCCATCGGCGGTTCGACGGATGCGGCAAATGTCTCGCTAGACCCTTTGGAAACAAGGGCTAGGTCGGTCGGGATTCCCCTTTGGCAGCTAAGGTCTTCTGATCCAGAGGGGTGCCGCTAGGGGCCTCAAACCCGGCAAAATGTCACACTAAACGCGGGTTCGTGTCGTCCTTTGCCGGGTTTTGAGGAGAAAATGTCGTACTTTGCCGTCTCACCTCACGAACACCTCCGAATCAGGAAGGTTGTTCTCTTCCCGTCGGTGGTCTGGCGGTCGCGGTGTCGGTGGGCGTCCTGGGAGGTCGGGGCGTCGCTCTGGCAGCGGGCCGTCGAGGCCATCGGCGGTTCGACGGATGCGGCTAATGTGTGGCCATGGACACGCGTCGCAAGGGTGAATCTGAAGCGGGTTTGTTCAGTTTAGCGGCTCGGAAACGACAGCGCCCGACGCGGGGCCGGGCGCTGGAGATTGCCTAAGAGACGATTGTCGGTCGTGTAGCCGCGAACATCACGGCGATCGCCGCCGCGGTGAGGACGTGCCACAACCCGTGACCGACCCTGCCGAGTATGCCGGTGTACTTGTCTATCAACCACACGATGATCGCTGGCACAAACAGGCCGAGGCTGTACAACCCCAGCGTGGTATTGCCGCTCGTAAACACACCCACCGAGATGAGCGCCAACAAGAGCGCCATGCGCGCCATCAGCTTTCCGTCCACCAGCCACGCAAGGGCAATTCCGCTCAGCGCCGCTCCCGCGAGTGTGATCCAGGTTTCCGACGGGTGGCCCATGACCACCACGTAGAACGCCAGTCCGGCCATCACGGCATACATGCCGCCGTGGTCCCACCTCGCTGACCAGCGTGTCTTGACCCCGTGATAGAGGGCTGAGCCAAAGCAGAGAAAGGCCATGGCAATGAAGAAGACTGTCGCCGGTCCGCCACCGACGGATCGGAGAGCGACCCACCCGGCAGCCAGATACGCGAGGTTCGAGTACGTGTTGACTGGTTCGACGGGCATTCCAGTCGTACCGTAGCCGTGTTGGCATCCTCGCAACTCTGCCTCATTCCACCCACCGCGACACAGATGTGGGGGCCCGACCTGCCCGGTCTTTGGATTGACCTCGACCTTGAGATCATGCCGGCTCCAAACGAATCTGAGCACCAAGAAGATGATCAGGGTCATGGGGATGACGATGAGGATGCTCTCTAGCAGATAGGCGTAAACCGAATCGCCGAACATGTCCGTGCCTCCGAAACCGGTGCTAAGGGGTTCATGTCGGGTCAAGACGACATTTTGTCGTCACAGATATCGTGTCTTGCCGTGTTGGTTCACCGAAGCGCCAGCGCCCGGCGCGGGGCCGGGCGCTGGCGGTTCTTGGGCCGATGTGATGAGTGTCCGTTGAGCCAGCTGTCGTTCCCCTGCGACGTCGGTGGCTCACTTCATGTTCAGCTCAC
>JBDGXT010000146.1:0-6450 GCA_039584455.1 Gemmatimonadota bacterium | reverse complement strand
GGTTGGCCTCGATGTCGGCGAGCGTGAGCCCCGACTCCCCGGTCAGGTCGCGGATCGTGACCTCGTCGATCCCCCAGGCACGCCGCGTGGCAGCGATGTGGTGCTCGAGCTGTGGGGCTTCCTTCACCAGCTCGTTAGGGAGCACCATCAGGCGCTGGATCGCCGACGAGGCGATGGCGCCGAGGATGCCCACGGCGATGTATGCCAGCACGGCGATTGCCGTGTTGCGCACGACGTGCCGGCTGCGCATCCCGACTAGCACGAACGCTCCCCCGAGCAGCGCCACCAGCGCCGAGATCCGCAGCACCGGGACCTGCACGGCCAGGTCGCTGTAGCTGGCCCCGAGCAGCGGGCCCGTGGTCGAGTAGAGCAGCGAGGGGATGCGCACGAACCAGACGCTCACGGCGGTGCTGACGAACAGCAGTGCGATCAGCACAGCGAGATGCAGCTCGGCCGTCCGCTCGATCATCACGCGCCGGCCGTGAATCACCAGGTCGCGCCGCACGAAGTAGAGGCCTGCCGTCAGCGCGAGTGCCATCACCATCACCGTGATCAGCAGCCCGATGACCACGGCAATCGCGGGCAGCGTGAACACGTAGTAGCTAACGTCCCGCCCGAACACCGGGTCCACCGCGCCGAACGACGTCCCGTGACGGAACTGCAGGAGCGTGAGCCACGCGCCGGAGGCTGCCACTCCGAACAGCAGCCCGAATAGCAGCGCCACCGGCCACACCAGGATGCGCAGCAGCCGCGTGGGGTCCACCCGCGGCAGGCTGGAGCTGATGCTGGCGAGTACCCCGTCGGGGATCAGTCCGCGCTGGGTAAGCCGCAGGTTGAGGGCCAGGAAGCCGAACACGATGAGCCCCACCACGACCCCGAGCCCAAGCTTGGTCCACAGCGCGGTGAAGAATACCGACTCGAAGTGGACGGCTTTGAACCAGTACCAGTCCGCGGCAAGGCGGACCACCGCCGGTAGGCCGCTGACGACGAGGAGCAAGACCGCCAGCAGGATGATCAGTGCGAAGACTCTGCGTGCCATCGGCCGGATCCTGAGGGGGTGACGTGAGTGTGGACTCCTGACAAGATAGCGGTTGGGCCCCGGGGGAGGGCGGGTTGCTCCTGTCGCCTTGCGGCCCTCTTCCGCGAGTCGCAATATCACCTTTGCCCTTCCGCGCCCAACCTCGGAGGCCTCTCCGAGCTGCAACGCATGGCAGACCAGAACCGCGAACCGCCACACGGGCTCGACGACCACGCCCTCCTGCGCGCCATCCACGAGGGTACGGCCAGCGAGACCGGCGAGAAGGTCTTCGGCGCCCTCGTCGAGCACCTGTGCCTCGCGCTGCGCGCCAGCAGTGCCTGGGTCACGCAGGTGCTCCCCGCGGGGCAGCTGCGTGTGCTCGCCTGCTGGCGGGGTGGGCAGAGGGTGCCCTCCTGGGAGTACGCCGCCGCCGGGACCCCCTGTGGGCAGGTCATCGACCGTGGCCTCCCGGTGCACATCGCCGAGGGCGTGAGGGCCCAGTACCCCGACGATCGCAGCCTGAGAGACCGGGGCGCCGTGGGCTACGTGGGCGTGCCGCTGCTGGATCTCGACCGGCGGGTGCTAGGGCACCTGGCGGTGCTGGACACCAACCCCCTGCCGCAGGAGCTGCGCGCACAGGCGCTGGTGCGCATCTTCGCCGCCCGGGCGGCGACCGAGCTACAGCGCATGCGTGCCGAGTCGCAGGTGCAGCAGGAGGAGACCAAGCTGGGCCGGCTGATGGACGGCGCCGTGGAGGCCGTGATCGAGTTGGACGAGCGGCTCTTCGTGACACGCATGAACCGGGCGGCTGAGGAGATGTTCCGCTCTCCCTCCAAATCGGCCGCCGGCCGTGACCTGGGGTGGCTGCTCTCGAAGGAGAGCCACGAGCGCGTGGTGGAGCTCGCCGCGACTCTGGGCGCGGATCCCCCCGACCAGCCGGGTCCCGCCGTCGCCGGGCCGCTGCGGGCGGTGCGGGCCGACCGGGCCGAGATTCCCGCCGAGGGGTTGCTGTCGCAGTTCTCGAAGCAGGGCAAGACGTACTTCACCTTGATGCTCAGGGATCTCAAGCCGCGGCTCGAGGCCGACCGCAAGATCCACTCCCTCGCTGCCGAGACCGAGTATCTCCGACAGGAGGTCAAGGACCGGCACAACTTCGACGAGATCGTGGGACGCAGCCAGCCGCTGCGACACGTGTTGGCCGACGTGAACCGCGTCGCTCCCACCGGAACGAGCGTCCTCATCCGGGGCGAGATCGGCTCTGGGAAGGGACTCATCGCCCGAGCGATCCACGCCGCGAGCCCCCGGAGCGAACACCCCTTCGTGCGGGTGAGCTGTGCGGCGACCCCGGCAGCGCTGCTTGAGCGCGAGCTGTTCGGCATCGAGGAGGGCTCGATGGAGCTGTTCGGGGATGTCCAAGACGTGGTTGCCGCCGCGCATGTGGACGGCCGGTTAGCCCTCGCCGACGGCGGCACGATCTTCCTGGACGAGGTCGGTGCACTGCCGCCGGAGCTGCAGGAGAAGCTGGTGCGCGTGCTGCAAGACGGGGAGTTCAGCCCGCTCGGCGGCGCCCGCAGCCGGCGGGTGGACGTGCGGGTGCTAGCCGCCACGAGCGGCGATCTCGAACAGGCGGTCGAGAGTGGCAGGTTCCGCCGGGACCTGCATGAGGTGCTCACCGGATTCTCAGTCATGCTCCCGCCGCTCAGGGAGCGCCGCGGCGATATCCCGCTGCTCGCCCAGCGCTTCGCCGAGCGCTTCGCCCGGCGCACCGGCCGGTTGCTGGAGCCGCTGTCGCCCGAGGCCGTCCAGCGGCTGCGCGCCTACGCCTGGCCGGGCAACGTGCGCGAGCTGGAGAACGTGGTGGAGCGGGCGGTCATGACCTCGCCGGGAAGCCGGCTGGAGCTGGACCTGGCCCTGCCGGAGGGCGGCTCGGCCCAGCCAGGAGCCGCGGCGCTGGGGGCGCCGGACCAGGTCCTTGGCGCCAAGGAGATGCAGGAGCTCGAGCGTGCCAACCTCATCCGGGCCCTAGAGAAATGCGTGTGGAAGGTGTCGGGAGAGGGGGGCGCGGCGGCGCTGCTGGGGCTCAAGCCGTCCACGCTGAACTCGCGCATGAAGGCCCTCAAGATCAAGCGCCCACGGAAATGAAAGAACGATATGTCGCGAGATGTCGCGAGTGAATTTGCGAAATTTCGTGACTCGGTAGAAGCCGGTCTTCCTTAGGATTTTCGGGGCTCTTGGGGAGTGTGCTGAACACCATTGAGCACGGTGCCGATGGCTCTGAGGTCAGGCTCATGCGTATCTATGACCCCAGGGCGGCATCGCGTGGTTGCCGCACGAGCGGGCGGGTGAGGCGAGCTACCTGGACAGCGCCCCTCCGCGCCCGCGATCTTGCGTACTGATAGGGAGCCACCATCCCACCATGACGAGGCGGATTTCCGATGCGCACCCCACTGCTCATACTGCTGGCCCTGGGCACCCTGCTCGCTTGCGCGGACCGGGCGAGCGAGACCGCTATCGCCGACCCGACGCCGTGCACCATCGAGGGGCTGAGGAATTGTGCCGAGGTCGGCAATGTGGTGATCGGGAGCCAGCCCTCCCAAGAAGTGCTCGAGTACCTCGCTGCCCGGGGGTACGAGACCGTCGTCTCCACGCGGGCACCGGATGAGATCGACTGGGACGAGGCAGCTGCGGTCGAGGCGCTCGGCATGAGGTTCGTGAACATCCCGATGCCCGGCCCGGTGGAGGCGATCAGCGATGAGCAGCTCGCCTCCTTCGCCGAGGTCATGGAGAGCGGCGAGGGTCGCATGCTACTGCACTGTGGTTCGGGGAACCGCGTCGCCGGGTTGTGGGGCGCGTGGCTCGCGGAGTACGAGGACATAGACTCCGCCGAGGCGCTGAGGCTCGCGGAGCTGGGGGGCATGACCAGCGTGCGTCCGGTGGTGGAGCAGCGCCTCGGGACGATTGCCGAGGCGCGCTAGCAGCCATCCGCCTCACAGGCTCAGCCAGTAGGTCAGCTTGACCATGAAGGCGTGGATGCCATCCGCCCTGAACGCATTCCCCAGATCTCGCCATAGATCGAAGTCACCCGGGTTCGCGCCGTCGAACGTAGATACGTTCCACACGAGGAAGAGCGTGCTGCCGCGTACGTACTCCCAGCGGATCACCAGGTTGCCGCGCAGCGACTTGGAGTTGAAGTCGGGGTCGAAGTCCAGCGAGACGGGTTCGAATTCGTATGAGCTGGGCTCGGCAAGCTTGCGGATGTTCGAGTAATTCCCCACCGCCACGAACGGCTGCAGGTAGAACTCGACGGTCAGATCGCGGCTGAGCGCGAGGGTCGCTCGCGCCGTGATGCTGACGACGTCCCGGCGCAGCGTGCCGTACACGTAGTCGGTCTCGCCGTCCCCGTCTACGTCGTCGTTGGTGATCCACTGCGCGTCGTCCACGCCGAAGTCGAAGTTGGCGGAGAGGGACGCTTGGAGCCGCGTGGATGGGTTGATCGAGAGATGGGGGCCGATGCTGATGCCCCAGCTCCCGACCGTCGACTTTCCGCCCCACGCGCCGAGCGACGCGCGCCAGCTCTTGCGCGAGTCCGTACCGATCCACAGGCCGCCGCCGGGAAAAGCGGGGCGCACGATGGGCGGGCCGCCGCGGGTGTCCCGGTCGTCGAGCGTCTCGAATTCGTACCAGCCGACCAGCTCCGCACTCCAGTAGTTGTGGAACTGACCGCTGGTGCTGAGCCACACCTCGCGGTCGAACACCAGGCCGTCGCCGTTCCACGCCCGATTCCCGCCGGCCCAAGCCGAGACGCTGCGGAAGATGCCCCACGGGTCGGGCTGGCCGAAGTTGGAGACGCCGCCGAACCCAGTGGCCATGCCGTCCGGTCCGCCCGCGCGGGTCACTGCCCAGTGGCCGTTCCACTCGAAGCGGTTGCGGTCCCACCGGATCTTGTAATCGATCCCCCCGGCGAGGGCGTTGGCGTCGTTCTCACGGACCACGGCCGTCGCGAGCGCGCCGACGTTCGAGGCGCCGCCCATGATGTCGCGCTGGATCCGCGCGGCCGAGTACGATGTGAGAGGCTCGATCAGACGGGCGGTGCGTGTCGCGGTTTCGACCCCTGCCGTGTCCACGCCGATCGAATCCACGATGGCGTATTCGCGAGCCGTGAGGGTGCTAAGCGCGCCGTACGTCCACCCGGCGGACTTCCCGGTCACCTTCCCGGCGCCGATAATGGTCGTAAGCAGGGGCCACTCCACCAGTTCGTCGCCTTCCTCGAGGCCATAGCGTCCCGGCCGGCGCCCGATGCGGCGGGAGTGGAACAGGCGCGGCCGTCCTCCAGGAAGAACGGCCGCTTCTCCGGAAAGAACGACTCGAAGATGGTGAGGTTGAGCACCGCCGGGTCCTGCTCCACTTGGGCGAAGTCGGGATTCACGGTGGCTGACAGGGTCGCCGCCGTGCCGAGCCCCATCCGGAAGTCCGCTCCGACCAACACGTCGTGATCGCTCGGGGCATCGCCCGGGAGATCCTCTCTGCGCGCCGCGGCGTACGGGATCGCCTCCATCCGGCGCGGCGCCGATAGCGCGGAGGCGAAGACCAAGTGGCCCCAGCGGGACACCTGGCCACGCTCGCCGCGCGGCCGGCCCACCCACTGTCCTTCCTCTCCCTTGCGCTGAATCTCCCGGCGGACGCCCAGGCCCCACACTACGCCGGTCCCCTGCGGCACGCTAAAGCGCATCTGTGACAGGGGAATGCGGAACTCGGCCGTCCACCCCTCCTCGGTGATGTCCGTCCTCACCTCCCACACGGCGTCGTAGTCCCAATCGGTATTGGTGTCATCGAAGAACTTGAAGTCGCTGAACACGCCCGACGGGTTCGTCCCGAAGACGTAGCCTGTCAGATGGTCGTGGCGGGGATCGAAGCCGATGATAATCTCGTCGGACGGCGGGGGGTCGTCACGCCGGCCAAATCCGCTTCCGATCTGCGACGGCTCGGAATCGTAGCAGTAGACGCCAACATATAGATACCGGTCGTCGTACACGATCCGCAGCACCGTGCGCTCGCTCAGCGGATCCATGTTGTCCGGCTCCCACTGCACGAAATCGTCGATCGAATCGGCCAACGCCCACACGGCGTCGTCCAGACGCCCGTCGATGCGCGGCGCGTTCCGCGCTACGCGGAGCGCGCGCAGCTCCTTGCCTGCTTTCTCCGGGACTGCCGGTTCGTTGTGGGTTTGGGCAGCCGCCGGCGCGCCTGCGATCCCGAGTGTGGCGAGGATCAGAAGGGCAGTAACCAGGCCTCGGGCCTGTCGCTTGCGCAGTACTACTCGTGGCCGTTTCCGGCCGGGAGGTTTGGAGGGGGGCAGAAGCCGCCTCCACGGGACGCATTGAAGCCTAACCTGCCGGCGGGACCGCGGGCGTCAAGGTCCGAGCGCGCTGTGT
>JBDGXT010000145.1:0-6035 GCA_039584455.1 Gemmatimonadota bacterium | reverse complement strand
GCACCCGAGCAGCTCGTCGAGGCGGCCGGCACGAGCGACGCTTTGGTGATCGGCATGTCCGCGCTGCTGACGACCACCATGCCCGTGATGTACGAGGTCGTGGAGCGAATCGAGAAGGAAGGCCTCACCGGCAAGGTGAAAACCATCGTAGGCGGCGCACCGCTCAACGAGCAGTTTGCCAGGGAGATCGGTGCCGACGCATACGGCTACGACGCCGCCAACGCGGTGGACCGCGTGAAGCAGCTGATGGGCAAGGTCTGATATGCAGCCGTTCGCCGAGCGGCTCGCCTCGGGAGGGCCTCTCGTGTGCGACGGCGCCACCGGCACCATGCTCATCGAGCGCGGTCTCGAGCCGGGCCGACCCCCCGAATCGTTGACGCTCTCCCACTCCGACGTGCTCGCAGAGATCGCGCGGCTCTACGCCGACGCGGGTGCGGATATCGTCGTGGCGAACACGTTCGGCGGCTCGCCCCTGCGGCTCGCGCAGTACGAGCTGGACGGCAAGACGGGAGAGATCAACCGGGTGGCCGTCGAGGCCGTGCAGCGCGCAGGCGCGGACCGCGCATACGTCGCAGCCTCGTGCGGGCCGAGCGGTGCCTTGCTCGAACCCTACGGCGACACTGACCCCGGCGCCATCGCCGCCGGCTTCCGCGAGCAACTCGAGCATCTGTTCGCGGTCGGACTCGACTGCCTGATCGTCGAGACCATGGTCGATCTCGCCGAAGCGAGACTGGCAGTACAAGCCGCCAAAGATCTCTCTCCGCACACGCCGGTGCTGGCCACCATGACGTTCGACGCCACTCCCAGAGGGTTCTTCACCGTCATGGGCGTGAGCGTCGAGGAGGCAGCCTCGGGCCTGCAGGAGGCGGGCGCCGACGCGGTGGGTTCCAACTGCGGCCACGGCAGCGAGAGCATGCTCGAGATCGCTCGCGCGTTCCGAGCGTGTACCGATTCCCCCCTCATCATCCAGCCCAACGCCGGCCTGCCCGAGATCCGAGGTGGCAAGACAGTCTACGGCGAGACGCCTGAGTTCATGGCCTCGGTCATCGGCGGCTGCTGCGGCACCACCCCGGAGCACATCAGGGCCCTGCGCGCGACGGTGGACGCCTCCGGCTGAGCACTCCGCCCCGCGGCCCTTGCGGCATCGCGTCCCACCGGTAGGATGGTCGCCCCCGAAGAACACCCGAACACCAGCCGCGCCGGCGACTGTTCCGGCCGACTACCGCAGTGGGCCATAGGGCCTTACCTTTGTCTGTCTGTAGAGCAGACGGACCTGTGCCGGAGGAAGACATTCCGCCGGCAGCCCGAACGCGGGGGCATTGCCGCGGAAGATGATGCGCGATCGGTTGGCTCGGCATCGCCGGACTCCGACGAACATCAGCGCAACACTCAAGGAGTACGGCATGCGTACGACCGGAACCGTGAAGTGGTTCAACGATGCCAAGGGCTTTGGCTTCATCACGCGTGACGATGGCGAGAAGGACTGCTTCGTCCACCACTCGGCCATCCAGGCCGACGGGTTCAAGTCGTTGAAGGAAGGCGAGCGGGTAGAGTTCGAGGTAGTGCAGGGCGAGAAGGGCCCCGCTGCCCAGAACGTAACCAAGCTCGAGGACTAGACCGAGCAGATCGCAAGGAATGCGGGGTCGCCCCGGCCCAATTCGAGGCGGCCCCGGTTCATGTTCCGAGTCAACCGACAGGAAATGGCGGGATCGTGACCGAGATCATTCTGGACGAAAACGACAGTGTCGATTGGGCGCTCAAGGCGTTCCGGAGGAAAGTACAGCGGTCCGGCATCCTGCAGGAGCTGCGGAGCAAGCGGTACTACGTCAAGCCCAGTACAGCCAAGCGGCTCAAGCAGGCGGCGGCCCAGCGTCGCCGACTGCGCGCCAAGCGCAGACGTCGCTAGCAGGCAAGACGCCTGGCCAACCGCCAGGCGTTTTCAGTTCCAGTCCCTACCCCACCCACCCCAGGGCCGTGAAGGCCAATCCGGCCGCGCAGCGTCGCGAGCAGCGGCAGCGTGACGGCGAAGAGCTTGGCGAACGCCATCACCGCCCCTCGACGACGGTGAACTCGGCAGTTGCCTGCAGGGGCCGATTGCGCGCCGCCAACACACCGGTCACCGTGTATCGCCCCGGCACAAGCCGCGCATCGAGCGCCTCGCGGTAGGTGAGCACCTGCCCGGGTGCCAACCGTTCCTGTCCCAGCACCTGCATGGAGCCTCGGCCCTCACCCCAGCGCCACACGGTGTCTTGCGTCGCACTCGTCACCAGGAACTCGTAGCGCTGTGAAGTCATGAACTCGAACGTCACGGTGTCGGGCGAGCCGTTCTCCACGCGAAGCGTGAACGTCATCGCGCCACCGGCTGCGACTTCGCTCGGGTCGGTGCTTACCGACGCGCGGATCGTCTCCTGCCCCATGCGATGTCCGTGATTGCGGAAGCCCGCAGGGCCCAACCCCAACACGGCGACCGCGGCGACGAGCACTGCCACGCGGGTGAAGCGGTCGGTCATCGAACCCTCTCGGGGGCGCCCCTGCAGCACCTGGGCACCCCCACTCACTGTCGCGCGCCGGTGACCTAGAACGTCACCGTCGCGTCGTTGGAGCACACCAAGGTACCGGCCTCGCACACCTTGTAGGCGTACGTGCCGCTGCCCAGCAGGTAATCGCGGTAGAACCCGTCGTTTGCGGTCCTGGCGATGTGGATTCCCTGCAGGTACACGTCCACATTGGCGGACGTCGCACCATTCCACCGCAGGTCGACCCGCCACCAGTACCAGAACCGCCCCGGAGTCGCCGTCAACGTGATGTTGCTGGGCGGCGGTGCGGTGACCGTGACCTGCTGCGACACGACATCGCTTGCATTGTCATCGTCCCACACGGTCAACGTCACCGTGTAGGTGCCCTCAGCCCCGTACTGGCGGAACGGGTGCTGCGACCCTGAAGAGGCACCGTCACCAAAGTCCCACTGCCACCAGTTTACGATGCCGTCCGCGTCGCTACTGGTATCCGTGAACTCGCACGTCAAGTAATCGCAGCTATACGAGAACGAGGCCGTCGGCGCCTGGTTCGGCGGCTCAGATGCGCTCACCGTCTGTGAGACGGCATCCGTCGCCCCGCTGTTGTCCGTCACGGTGAGTGTTACCGTGTAGTCGCCCGCGGCGCCATACGTATGGCTCAAGTGCTGCGCGGTCGACGTCGCGCCGTCACCAAAGTCCCAGCTCCATGCCGCCACACTTCCGTCGGAGTCCATGCTCGTGTCCGTGAAGTCACACGTCAGATACGTGCAGGCGACGTCGAATGACGCCACCGGCGGATCGTTCCCTGCCGGCGCCGTGACCGTCACCGACACGGTTACGATGTCCGTGCCGCCAGCATCGTCCGTTACCGTGAGTGTCACGGCGTAGGTACCCTCCGCCACATAACTGTGGCTGGGGTTTTGCGCGCTGGATGCCCGACCGTCGCCGAATTCCCAGCTCCACGCGGTCAGACTGCCGTCCGCATCGGTGCTGCTGTCGGTGAAGTTGCATGAGAGATCGGTGCAAGCCACCGTGAACGACGCCGTCGGCGGCTCGTTGCCTCCGCCGATGAAGCCGGTGTAGAGCAACAGGTTGGGTGTACCGCGGCTCGCGCTGCGGCTGTGCAGCGTGATCCGATTCGGCGTGGCGTTGTTCTTGAGCGCCTGCGCCACTTGGGCGGACGTCGCACCGGGATTGGCCGTCAGGTACAGCGCCACCGCCCCAGTTACGTGGGGTGTCGCCATCGAGGTCCCCGACATCACCGCCGTGGCGTTGTCACTCGAATAATACGCCGACGTGATGCTCACGCCCGGCGCCAGCAGATCGACGCACGGCCCGTAGTTGGAGAACGACGCCTCGACATCGTTACTCTGGGTCGCTCCCACCGTCAGCGCGCTGAACGCGCCCGCTGGACTCTCGTTGCAGGCGTCCACCGGAAACCCGAACAACCAGTGGCCGTTGCCCGCGGCAACCGAGTACATCACACCAGCAGCAACGGAGTTCTGCACCGCGTCCCGCAGCGACTGTACGTTGCCGTAGCCCAGGCTCATGTTCACCACGGCGGGACGTACCGCATTCGCGGTCGCCCAGTCCACCGCCGCAATGGCCATTGAGGCCTGCCCGCTACCGCTGCAGTTCACCACACGGGCTGCCCAGATCGGCGCGTTCTTTGCCAAGCCGTACGCGTTGCCGGCCGCCGTCCCCGCCACGTGCGTGCCGTGTCCGTGGCAGTCCTCGGCGTTGCCATGACCGTCTCCGACAAAGTCGCCGTTGCTGCCATTGGGCACGAATTGCACTCGGCCGCCGAAGTCGTTGTGCGTCCGGCGCACACCCGTGTCGAAGATGTAGATGTTCGCGCCCGAGCCGTCGTTGCCATACGCGTAGCTGGCATCCAGTGGCAGATCGGCCTGGTCCACCCGGTCGATGCCCCACGAAGGCGGGTTCTCCTGGGTCGCCACCAGCTGCGCCTCGCGATCGGGCTCTACGTAGAGCACGCGGGGGTTGCGGCGCACTGCCTCGAGGGCCTCGGGATCGAGGCGGGCGGCGAAGCCCCTGATGGCCCGCCGGTAGCTCATCAGCAACCGGCCGCCATGCCTAAGGGCCAGCTCCTCCGCGATGTCCGCGGGGTCTTCCTGGCCGTCCCGCAGTACGACGATGTACTGACCGGGCACTACCTCACCTGAGGCGGCCTCCACAAGCGGTGCTTCGTACGCGGGCCCCGTGGCGCGTTCGCATGCCACCACCGCCAGCCCGGTCACGAGCATGAGTAAGCCAGCTAGTCGTTTCATGAGACTCCCCCTGGAAGAGGAGAAATCGGCGGGTATATGCAGTGGTGCGCCCGTCGCCCGAGGGCGGCGCGAAGCCGGCAGGAAATGGGCGCTCCAGTTCACGCGCTGCATGGTGGGACTGCACATCCAGGCTTCCCGAGCCGAGGGAAACGGACCACATCGTCGAGCGTACGCCCGGAAACCAGGGCCGTCCAGCGCGCCCCGACGCCCTCAACGTGGGCTGCGGGCGGGCGGTTGAACAGGCCGTTTTCGGGGCATCGGGTGCCTGAATGGGGACATTCGGCGGGGCCGAACGCCCCGACTAAGACATCACCTTGCCAGCGGCACCACGTAGAACAGAATCGCGAAGAAGTGAAACACGCTGCCGGCCAGGACGAACAGGTGCCACACGGCGTGGCCGTAGGGTAACCGGCGCGAAGCGTAAAACACGATCCCCACGGTGTAGGCGAGGCCCCCACTCACGAGCAGCGCGATCCCCCCGGGAGCTACGGCACCAACCAGCGGCTTCATCGCAACCAGCACCGTCCAGCCCATCGCGATGTACAGCAGCACCGAGATGACAGGGCGGCGCAGCAGTCCGATCTGGAACACGATGCCGAGCAGGGCCAGACCCCAGATCACCCCGAACAACGACCAGCCCCAGGGCCCGCGCAGATTCACGAGCGTGAACGGCGTGTAGGTCCCGGCGATCAACAGGAATATGGCCGAGTGGTCCAGCACTCGAAGGACCGCCTTGGCGCGAGGATGCTGGATGGCGTGGTACAGAGTGCTGATCGTGTACAGCAGCACCATCGTGGCGCCGAAGATACTGCATGCCACCACGTGCCAAGCGCTCCCCCTGAGCGCGGCGACCGTGGTCAGCACCACGAGGCCGGCAATGGCCAGCAGCCCGCCGACCCCGTGGGTAATGCTGTTGGCGATCTCCTCGCCCAGCGTATAGCGGGAGGTGCGGGTCGGCGCGGTCATGCGAGTAAGTTACGAGCCATGACACAGCAGACCACCACTGCCGTACTCATCGAGCGCCACGGCCGGCCGGATGTGCTGGTCGAGCGCGACGTGCCCCTCGCCGATCCGGGTCCGGAGGAGGTGCACCTCCGCGTGCACGCCGCCGGCGTCAACTTCGCCGACCTGTTCATGCGGGAGGGGCTGTACGACACGGTGCCGCCCCGACCCTTCAGCCCCGGCTTCGAGGTGGCCGGCGAGGTTGTCCGGGTGGGCCACAAGGTCCCGA
>JBDGXT010000006.1:0-17578 GCA_039584455.1 Gemmatimonadota bacterium | reverse complement strand
ATCACGCAGGGCCCACGGCTTGTGCAGGATCGGGATGGAGGGATCGAGGACCTCCTGCCCGCCCGACTCGCGGCCGATATAGCCGCTGGCGAGCAGGAACCGCACGCTGTCACCTTGCTCGCGAAGCGCGCGGTGGAGCTGTGCGCCGCCGACCCTCGGCATGACGAGATCCGACACCACGAGGTCGATTTCGGTCTTGTGGGCGCGAAACAACTCCAGGCCTTCCTGGCCGTCGGCAGCCACCAACACGGTGTAGCCGTACTTTTCCAGGACCCGCTTGGCCGAGCGGCGCAGCGTATCCTCGTCCTCCACCAGCAGGATGGTCTCGCTGCCGCCCCGGACCCCGTCCAGCGACTCGACCGAGTCGAGGGGCCGGGCCGCTTCGCCCACCACCGGGAAATACAGTTCGACGGTGGTGTCACGAATCCCCCGTGCTGCTTCGTGAGCCCATAGACCATGGCCATCCCGAGGCCGGTGCCCACGCCCGGAGCCTTGGTCGTGAAGAAGGGCTCGAAGATCTTGGAGCGGGTCTCCTCGTCCATCCCGATGCCGGAATCCCGCACCCGAATGCACACGTAGCGTCCCGGCGTGATCCACGGGTGGGATGCGAGTGTCACCTCCTGCACTTCGCGCTCGGTGACCTCGATCTGGAGCTGGCCGCCGTCGGGCATCGCGTCCCGCGCGTTCGTGGCGAGGTTCAGGAGCATCTGCTCCACGGCCCCGGCATCGGCCCGCACGGCATGGACGGCCTCCTCGGTGTCGATACGGATGCTGATGTTCTCGGGCAGTACCCGACGCATCATGGACGAGAGCTTGGTCACGACGCGTGCGAGATCGGTAGGCACCATGCGCAGGTCGGCGTGCCGGCTGAACCCGAGGAGCTGCTTCGTCATCGTCGTGGCCTTGCGTGCCGCCTCCTGGATGTCCTCCAACTCGGGCAGGGCCTCGGTCCGCGCGGCCTCCAGGCCGGCCGCGACCAGCTGGGCATTGAGGGTGATGACGGAGAGCAGGTTGTTGAAGTCGTGCGCGATGCCGCCGGTCAGCTGGCCGATGGCTTCCATCTTCTGCGCCTGGCGCAGCTGCGCTTCGAGCTGGCGTTGCTCCGAGACGTCCTGCACGATCATCTCGAAGAACTCGAGGTCTCCGCCGGCAGCGTGCATGGGCCGGCCGCTCACCCGAACCGTGATGGCGCGCCCGTCCTTGCGCTTCCAGTCGAGCTCGAGGTTGTCGATCCGTCCACGCTCGCGGTACCGCTCCACCAGGCGGGGGCGCTCGCTCGGGTGGGCGTAGACGTCCCGTTCCATGTCGACCCCCATGAGCTCCTCTGGGGAGTCGTAGCCCAGCATCTCCACCAGCGCCGGGTTCACCGCAAGAAACCGGCCCTCCGGGCTCGAGCGGTAGATCCCATAGTTGGCGTGCTCCACCAGACCGCGGTACTGCGCTTCGGACCGCCGTAGCACCTCGTCGGCCCGCTTCCGATCGGTCACGTCGACGGCGATACCGATGCAGCCCGTGGTCTTACCCCGCGGGTCCCGCAGCGGCTCCAGCAGCACCTCGTACGAGTGGTCGGACCACTCGAAGTCGTACGAGACGCGCTCCCCGGTCTCCATGGCGTGCCGGTGCATGGCGATCGGCTCGAACGCGGGATCATCGGTCTCGAAGTACCCGTACAACGTCATGCCCACGACCTGACTGGGCCGCAGACCGAGCCCCGCGAGGCCCGCGCCCCCCGAAGAGGTGAACCGCAGATCCGTGTCGATCGTCCAGAGCACCGCCGGGACCTGATCGATCAGGAGTTGGAGCTTGGCCTCGCTGCTGTGGTGGCGTTCCTCCGCCCTTGTTATGGCGCTGACATCGTGAAACACCTCGAGGACTGCCTGCTGCCCGTCCCAGAGGAGTCCGGTGTGGTAGATCTGGAACGTGTGGCCACCGAGCACGCCGGACGAGGTGATCATCGCCGTCTCGCCGGCGGCGACCCCCTGGCGCAGCGGGCAGTGCTCGCACTGCGTGCGGTCGTCCCGGTACACGTCCCAGCAGCGCCGGCCTACCGTGTCCTTGCCCAACAGCTGTTCCTGCCGGTCGCTGACGTAGAGCAGGGTCCCGTCGGGCGCGACGATGTCGAACCCGAAGGGGAGCGCACGGACCAGGGTTTGAGAGAGGTCGTCGAGCGAGGAGGTCATACAGGAGGCGGGACCGTCTCGCCGGCGGAGAGCTGGGTTTCGGTCTCGGCCAACAAACCGCGCAGCTCACCGAACAGCTGCGGATCCCACCAGCCCTTGTCCACCTCCGCCTGCATCGTGTCGAGCGCCTCGCTCGGGGTGAGCGCGGGCTTGTACGAACGCGCCGTCGTCAGGGCGTCGTACACGTCGACGACCTGCAGTACGCGGGCGGTGACGGGAATCGCATCGCCGGTGAGCCCGTCGGGGTAGCCCGAGCCGTCATAGCGCTCGTGGTGGTGCCGGATGATCGGCAGCACCGGGGCGAACGATCGGATCGGGGAGCAGATGTGTTCGCCGGTCACGGGATGTTCGCGGATGATGTCCCACTCGTCGTCGGAGAGCGGGCCGGGTTTGAGCAGGATCGAGTCGGGGATCGCCACCTTCCCGATGTCGTGCAGCACCCCGGCGCGCTGCAATGCCGTCGTCTCGTCGATGCTGAGTCCGATGCGCAGTCCCAGCGCCGCCGCGTACGCCGAGAGGCGCTCGCAATGCCCTTCGGTGTACGGGTCCTTCATCTCGATGCTGCGGGCGAGTGCGAGCAGCACCGCCTCCGCTCGCTCCAGCTCGTCGGTGTAGCTCTTCATGCGCAGGAGCGAGCGGACCCGGGCCAGTAGCTCGATGCGATCGGGTGGCTTGGTGATGAAGTCGTCGGCGCCGGCCTCGAGACCGCGCACACGGTCGTCCACGGCCGACAGCCCGGTGAGGAGCACGACCGGGATGAGGCGCGTGTCGGGGTTTCCCTTGAGCAGGCGGCAGACCTCGAAGCCGTTGAGGTCGGGCATCAAGACGTCGAGCAGCACGAGGTCCGGCTTCACCTGTCGCACGGCCTGTAGCGCACCGTTCCCGTCGGGTGCGGTGGCTACCGCGAGGCCCTCGGCCTTGAGGAGCTTGGCGAGGCTCGTGCGCACGCCGGCATCGTCGTCGACCAGCAGGATAGTCCGGTCCATGCACGCCCAGTTCGTGACGGCGTCGGAGAGTACGTCGGTCCCGCCGCCGAACCGACGTGATGATCATTAACTGGTGCTCCCGGATCGGAACACCGGGGAATCCCCCACGCAGAATGCAATCTGGGGTGCGCTATGTACTTGCGATAGGCCCTTTTGGGGGCACGGAGGGCAGTTGGCGGGACATCCCACGCGCCTGTGGGGATGGCTAGCCGCCGCTCTCCTCCTGTAGCCAGCTGACCGCGTACTGTACGAGCTCCGCAGCCGACTCGAGATGCAGCTTCCGCTTGAGGTTCTCGCGGTAGGTCTCGATGGTCTTTACGCTGAGCCTCAATTCCTCGGCGATCTGCCGGGTGCCCCGCCCCGCGCCAATGAGCCGGAGCACCGTGAGCTCCCGGTCGGTCAAGCGTTCGATTGGGGTGCGTTCCCGGTCCCTGCCGCCCCCCACGAGCCGATGCAGCAGCTTCGCTCTGAGCTTATCACTCAAGAACACCTCGTTGCGCAGCACCTCGCGCATGGCATGCAGAATGCGATCGGGTGGTTCCTGTTTCATGATGTACCCCTGCGCCCCGGCACTCAGCGTGCGCTCCGCGTACACCGACTCGGAGTGCATCGAGAGCACCAATACTCTCACGGAGGGCCAGCGCTCCCGAATCTGTCTCACCAGCTCCAGGCCATCGGACCCGGCCAGGGAGATGTCCACGATCGCCAGGTCGGGCACCTCGCGCTCCACCGCGGCGAGGGCAGCGGGCGCGTCGGCCGCTTCGGCGCTCAGCGCCAGGTCCGGCTCGGCGTCGATGAGTTGCCCCAGGCCCTGGCGCACGATGGGGTGATCGTCCACCAGCAGCACCCGGGCCGGGTGGTTTGGAGTCCCTTGTCCCCTGTGCTCGGTCATGGAGTCTCTCCGCCGGATTCCTGCCGTGGTGTAGGAAAGGTGCAGCGCACGACGGTGCCACGCTCGGTACCCCGCCCCACCTGAAGCGATCCGCCGATCATGCGGGCGCGGTAACGCATGATGTGCAGCCCCATGCCCTTCCCCTCCTCGAGCGGCTCAGGGATCCCGGTGCCGTCGTCGGAGACCGTCAGTATCGTGTGGGCGTCGGCGCGGCCGAGCTCGATGGTCACGTGCGTCGCCTTGCCGTGCCGCACGGCGTTGGTGACTGCCTCTTGGGCGATGTGGTAGACGTGTCCGCCGATCACCCGGTCGGCGATCGGCGCGGCTTCTCCCCCAAGCACCGTGCACGAGGCGTCGAACAGCATTTCGGCGTTGGCCCCGAGATCCTCCAGCGCCCCCGCGAGCCCGGCCGTTTCCAGGGCCGCCGGGTAGAGACCGCGCGAGAGGTATCGCGTTTGGGCGATTGCTCCGTGGGCCAACAGCCCGACGGCCTTTGCGTCGCGGGCCTCCGCGAGCTGGCGTGCTTCCAGCTTGCGCTCCAGGGCCGTGAGCAGGAAGGCCATTCCGGTGAGCTGTTGCCCCAGACCATCGTGCAAGTCCTGACCGATGCGTCGCTGCTCCCGCGTGCTCACCGCCAGGATCTCCTCCTCCAGACGCTTGCGCTCCGTGATGTCGTGGATGATGCCCTGATAGCCAACCGCTTGCCCGTCGCGGCCGCGCCGCTCGCTCGAGGTGAGGAGGCAGTCGATCAGCGCTCCGTCCTTGCGGCGCAACTTCACCTCGAAGTCACGCACCGACCCGTCACCCGCCACGGCCGTCTGGAAGCGCTCGCGGTCCTGCGGCCGCGCGTACAGCTCGCGTGCATTCAGTCGCTCGAACTCCTCGGCCGTGTAGCCAAACAACTCGCAGGCGGCCTGATTGAAGTCCACCAGCTCACCGTCCGTGGCCGTGATGTAGATCGCGTCCCGCGAGTCCTCGAACAACGCGCGATAACGCTGCTCGCTCTCCCGCAGGGCCGCTTCGGCCTTTCGGCGGGCGGTGATATCACGGCAGATGATCCGCAGCTCGATGGGGCCACCCCGGACGCCCGAAACGACCCGTACACGCTCCTGCACCCACAACATGGAGCCGTCCTTGCGGACCTTGCGAAACTCCAGCTCGCTGGCCCCAACGCCCCCCGCGCGGAAGATCTTCGCCACCTGCTGCTGCACGCCCGCGAGATCTTCGGGGTGGACGACCACCCACACCGGCCCGCCGACGAGCTCGTCCGGCTCGTAGCCGAGGCAATCGGCGCCGAACCGGTTGACTGAGAGCACAGTTCCATCCTCTGCCACGGTGAAGTGCATGTCGGGCGAGTTGTCGTACAGGTCTAGGTAGCGTTCCTCGGCCTCCAGGAACGCCTCCCGAGCTTGCACGTGCTCCCGGGCGGTCGCCTCCAGCTCGGCGATGCGACCCCGCAGGGCGGACAGGTCATCCTCTTTCCCGGTCGTGGTCCTGCGGCGGTCGGGCATGGGTTTCCCGGGGGCTGGGTTGTAGAGCTAAGCTACCGAGGAGTGAACGGTGGGGCGAGATCGCGGCGTGCGCTGATGTCCCGAATGCAGGCGGCCCAGGGGACGGGCCAACGGCCTATCCTGGGCTTTGCAGTTCGCTTCCAGAGCGGGCGAGCGGATTCGAACCGCCGACGTCCAGCTTGGGAAGCTGGCATTCTACCCCTGAATTACGCCCGCAAAGTCAGGGGGAGAGTACGGCTCCCACTGAGTCAAGTCAACCTGCCGTCACCCGCCTACGCGGTAGCGAACGGCTTCGATCCCTTCGCCCCCAACCATCAGCTCGAAGGGATACTCCTCGCCGATCGCCAGGCTCTGCGCCTCGACGGTCTCGGTCGCCAGCACGTTGCCCTCCCCGTCGACGAACTCGAACGTGAGCACCTCGGTCTGCGCCGCCGCCTCGTCCCACAGGTTCGTGAGGCTCCCCTGGACGGCGAAGCCGCC
Source organism: Gemmatimonadota bacterium (assembly GCA_039584455.1). Lineage (GTDB taxonomy): Bacteria > Gemmatimonadota > Gemmatimonadetes > Gemmatimonadales > GWC2-71-9 > WVYX01. The sequence continues at coordinate 11,529 of JBDGXT010000006.1, read as the reverse complement.
AGGGACGGCCTGCTGCAGCTCAACCTCGACGCTCCACGTGTGAGTCTCGAGCCGCTCCAACACGGCCAGCGTCGAGTCATCCATGTGTTGCAGCTGGTACGCCGCCGCCAGCAGACTGTGGGCATCGTAGTTGTAGGGATCCACGTCCGCCAATCGGCGCGCGGCGCTCTCCATGGCTGACGCCGCCTCGAGGACACCCTCCTCGGATGTGCTGTCGTCTTGGCAGATCGCGAGGTACGCGTTCGTGAGGTTGTACAGCGCCGGCCGGAAGAAACGGTTCTTCTCCAGGCCCAACTCGAAGGCGCGGGCCGCGAGGGCGTAGTTCTCGGCCATGAACAGCGACTCGCCCGTGCGGAACAGCTCCATGGCAGCCATGCCCTCAGCCCGTGAGAGCACGCTGTCATACAGCGCCGCGGCGCGCTCGGTGTCACCCAGCTGGGTATACGCCTGTGCCAGGCCGGTCATGGCCTCGAAGTCGCTGGGATTGATGGCGCGGTACCGCTCGTACCACGCCGCCGCCGAGTCAGGCTCGCCGGCCATGCCGTAGATCAGGCCCATGTTGTACACGGAGATGAGGTAATTCTCCTGGCGCGTCTCGTCCTCCGTGCCCATCTCGGTAACCTTGCGGAAGTACACGAGGGCGGAGTCCATCTCGCCCTCGCTGCCGTAGATGCGCGCGAGATAGTAGAACGCGATGATGTCCTCGTCGAAGATGGCGTTGGCGCCATAGAGCAACGGCTTGGCCCCGTCCCAGGCGTCCGCCTGCATGGAGTCGAGTGCCTCGTTGATCAGCGGCACCCACATGATGCGGCGATGCAAGCTCATGTCTTCGGCGCAGTCAGGCTCCAACTGCTCGGCGCGGTCGAACGCGGAGTCGGCCCCCAGCGGGTCGCCCGCGAGGACGTAGTACCGACCCAGGTAGTACCACACGGCCGGGTTGTCGACCTCCCCACGCTCGATGGCCTCGACAAAGTTGCGCTGCGCGTCGCCAAGGAGACGTAGCTGCTTCGTCTCGTCCCGCTCTTCGCTCGCTCCCTCGAGGTACACCTTGCCACTGTTCACGAGGAAGTGCCCGGCTCCGCCCAAGTCACAGTCGGCGTCGCGCCACTGGGCAGATGCCGGCTTCGCGCTCAGCATGAGGCCCGCGGCGATCCCCACCACAACCACCAGTCTCGTCATTACCCTCGCTCCTTGCATTGACCTATCGCTCACTCACGGGGTGGGCTGGCCAGCGCGGAGTACCGCCTCCGCTTGCCGCTCCGCCTCCCGTGCAATCTCCAAGGCGGGGCGCCCCAGGGCACTCGCCGCCGCTACCACGTCGTCGTACTCGGACTTGAGCCGTGGTCCGGACGGCCCGTCCCACACCTTGATACGTACCCGGGCGCTGCCATCAAGCTCCACCACGAGCTCGCGTCGCGCCAGCGTCGCCCGGGTCGTCGTCCAGCGTCGTATCCCCGCCGTGGTGCTGTGCGCGAACAGCGCCTCGATCACCCGGTCGGCGTGTTGCGGCGCGACCAGCGCTTCGAGCCGCATGCCCACACGGCCCTTCTTCCCGTGTGTGGGCCAGACGCTGCACTCGACCGCTCCGGCCTCGAACAGCGCCGCCCGCAACGGCTCCACGTATTCAGGCGCCAGGTCATCGATGTCCGTCGCGATCACCTCCACGACCCCTGCCTCGGCCGCCGCCTCGGCGATCAGCAGTCGCAGCGCCCCCGGGTAGTGCTCCGGGTCGCGCTCGCCGGCGCCCCACCCGCTGGCAACGAGGCGCCAGCGCGGCGGTGGCGGGCCCTCTGACAGCACCCGCACCAGCGCGGCCCCCGTGGGCGTGGTCGCCTCGCCCGTCACCGGTGCCCCACTCCGCACCTCCACCCCCTCCAGGAGGATCGCCGTGGCCGGCGCCGGGACCGGCAGGTGCCCGTGGGCCGCCTCCACCCAGCCATCGCCGATCGCCACGGGGAGGTTGTACACGGCCTCCACCCCAAGGCGCTCGAACCCTTCGACGGCGCCCACGATGTCGAGCACCGCATCCACCGCGCCGACCTCGTGCAGGTGGACCGCGTCGGGCGCCACGCCGTGGATCCGCCCCTCGGCCTCGCCCAGCAGCTCAAACGCCCTGGCCGCCTTGGCCCGCACTGCGTCCGACACGGGGGCCCCGCGCACCAGGTCGAGCAACTCACCCACGTGGCGCCCGTGTCCGTCGCCCGGCCCTCCGCTCGGGATCTCGAACTCCACCTTGGTCGCCACCACCGACGCCCGCTCTACCTGGCGCACGGTGACGCCGACCGAGGCAAAGCCGAGCCGGCCGGGAAGCGCCTCCAGCCACTCCCGCTCGACGCCGCCGTCGAGCAGGGCGCCCAAGGTCATGTCGCCGCTGATCCCGGCGGCGGGGTCGAGAATTGCGATGCGCATCGGTCGTGGCCGTAAACTCTAAATTTCCATCAATTCCGTCGATAAAGCCACCCGGCGCCGGTGTTGAACAGCACCACGGCTTCGTCACGCCGGACGTGTCCCTCGGCGAGGAGCGCCTCCAGCGCGGCAAGGGTGGCGCCGCCCTCCGGGCAGGCGTCCACGCCCTCCACCTCCGCCATGCGCCGCTCCGAGGCGGCCAGGGCGTCGTCACTCACGGCCACGGCCCGGCCGCCGGTCTCGGCGAGCGCCCGCAGGATGAGCGGTCCGCCCAGCGGGGCCGGCACGCGCAGGCCCGAGGCGATCGTCTCGGGGTCCTCCCACGGCTCGGTACGGCTCGCCCCCGCCTCGAACGCGCGCACCACGGGCGCGCAGCCCGTGGATTGGACGCTGTAGAGTCGCGGTGGCCGGCCGCTGACCCACCCCGCCTCACGCAGCGCGCTGAACGCGAGCCACATGCCGATCAGGCCCGTGCCACCCCCCGTGGGATAGAGGATCGCGTCGGGCAGCTTCCAGCCAAGCTGCTCCGCGATCTCGAGTCCCAGAGTCTTCTTCCCCTCGATGCGGTACGGCTCTCGCAGCGTCGAAACGTCGAACGCTCCCCGCGCCGCAGCGTGGGCGCGGGCAGCCTTGCCGCAATCGCCGATGTGCCCATCCAGCAGCTCCAGCTCGGCGCCGAACACGCGGATCTGGTCCAGGATGCGCGGTGGCGTCGTGCGGGGCGCGAATACGCGGACCGGAAGGCCGGCGCGGCGCCCGTAGGCACTCGTGGCCACGCCCGCATTGCCGGCGGTGGGGACGGTGAACCCGGGCGCGCCAGCGAGCTTCGCCCGCGTGACCGCGGCCGAGAGGCCGCGGGCCTTGAACGACCCAGTGGGGTTCTTGGACTCGTCCTTGATCCACAGCGCGGAGAGACCCAGCGCATCGCCCAGCCGAGGTGCCTCCAGCAGCGGGGTGACGCCCTCACCCAGGGTGACGGGCTCCTCCGACTCCAGCAGCGGAAGCCACTCGCGGTAACGCCACATCGACCAGGGACGCTCCGCGAGCTTCGCTTTCGCCGCGGGGTCCGGGAGGTGGGCGTAGCGCACCAGCCACGGGGCGCCGCACTCGGGGCACACGGTGGGAAGGCCCTCCGCATCGGCTGTCTCGGAGCAAGAAGAACAGGCGAGTGACCAGGTGTATGTCGTCGTTGTCATTTGCGTCTCACGTCGGCGAGGATCCGGTCGGCGAGTTTGAGTGAGAAACCCGGCAGGGTCGCGATCTCCTCCGGCGTTGCAGTTCGCACGCCTGCCAGGCTCCCGAACCGCTCGAGCAGCTGGCGCCGGCGCTTCTCCCCCACTCCCGGAATGTTCAGCAGCTCGGATGTGACCGTGCGGGCCGCCCGGCGCCTGCGACTATAGCTGACCGCGAAGCGGTGAGCCTCATCCCGCGCGCGCTGAAGCAGCCTCAGCGAGGGCGCGCGCGCGGCGAGCTTGAGGCTCTTGCCACGTCCCACCAGGAAGATCTCCTCATCCCGCTTAGCCAGGCTTGCGAGGGGAAGGTGCTCGAGCCCCTGCTCCTTGAGGGCCTGGTGCGCCGCGCCCAGCTGCCCTTTGCCGCCATCGATCACCACGAGGTCCGGCAGCGGCTTGTCCTCCTCCTTGCGGCGGCTGACGAACCGGGTCACCACCTCGTGCACGGCAGCGTAGTCATCCTGTTGCTCCTCCTGTCCCCGGATCTTGTAGCGGCGGTAGTCGGACTTGCGGGGGCGTCCCGCCTCGAACCACACCAGCGAGCCCACCGTGTCGCGCCCCTGGTTGGTGGAGATGTCGATGCACACGAAGCTGCGCGGGACGGCCGTGAGCCCGAGATCCCGGCCCAGGGCGTACACGGGGTCCTCCACGCGCTCGTGGGTCTCGAGCGACTCGATCTTGAAGCTCTCCAGCAGGTGCCGCGCGTTCTGGTCGGCCAGCGCCACCAGGCGCTGGTTGGTGCCCCGCTGCGGAATAGACCACTGCCGGTCCGGCGCCAGCTCGCGCAGTGCCTCCATGTCGGCCGGCGCGAACGGCAGGGCCACACGGGAGGCGAGCCCTTCGCCCCGAACGTAGTGGCCCACCAGGAACGTCGACAGGATCGTGTCGTCGGATGCTTCGGAGAGGTTCTCGTAGAACCGTTGCTCGCGGGCGAGGATCTTCCCCTTGCGCACGCGGAGCACGACGCCGACGGCGTCGTCGCCGTCTCGGGCGAAGCCGATGGCGTCGGTGTCCCGGCCGCCGACGAACTCAACGGTCTGGGGCTGCTCCAGCTGCTCGAGCCAGGCGAGCGCGTCGCGAATCTCAGCGGCCCGCTCGTAGTCCAGCCGTCGAGATGCTTCGTCCATCCGCTCCCGCAGCCGCGTGCGCACCTCCACCGTCTTGCCTTCGAGGAACGTGATGACATCGTCCACCATGCGGCGGTACTCGGACTCGCTCTGGTACCCAACGCAGGGTGCGAGACACCGATGGATGTGATAGTCGAGGCACGGCCGGTCCGGTGCCTCGTCGGGCAGTGCGTAGTGGCACGAGCGGACCGTGAACAGGCGGCGGATGATGCGCAGAGTGCGGCGCAGCACGCCCACGTCGGTGTAGGGTCCGAAGAAGCGCGCCCCTGGGAGGTCGAGGCGGCGCACCACCAGAACGCGGGGGAACGGCTCCGCCAGGGTGACGGCGATGCGCGGGTAGCTCTTGTCGTCCCGCAGCTGGATGTTGAAGCGCGGGCGGTACTCCTTGATCAGGTTGTTCTCGAGCAGGAGTGCCTGCGACTCGGACGGGACCACGATGGTGTCCAGGTCGTGAATGAGACGCAGCAGCATCTGCAGCGTGGGACCGCGGGAGGTGTCGGCGCCAAAGTAGTTGCGCACCCGCTGTCGCAGACGCTTGGCCTTGCCGACGTACAGCACCTCTCCCCGTGCGCCCTTCCAGAGATACACGCCCGGCTGGTCGGGGAGCGACGCGATTTTGCGTTCCAGTGCCTCGGACGGCATGCCTGAAAGCTAACGGTGTCGGATGGAGCTCCACACGCGCTGCGCCTCGGGGTGGCGCAGCAGCAGGGTGAGCACGCCGTACACGGTGGAGAATGCCGCCAGCGCAGCCACGGCGGAGAGCCACAGGGGACGAGCGGCCAGCGCGCGCGCCACGCCGAGGCCGGCAAGCGCCGCGGGCACCGTGGAGACCACCGAAGCGGCGATCGCCTTGCGCTCGGACGCGTCCAGAATGCGGCCTACCCGGCGGGACAGGGTGCCGAAGTTGAGGGACGCGTTGACCCAGGCCGCGATGGCTGCCCCGAGCGCGATCCCGGCCGGCCCGAACCGCTGCATGAGGAGATAGGCGGAGACCGCCGACACCACGACGGAGAGCACACCAATCCGCACCGGCGTCTTGGTGTCACCACGCGCGTAGTGTCCCGACGCAAACAGCTTGAGAGACGCTTGCGCCGGAATGCCGATCGCATAGGCCGACAGTACCCCGGCTGCGATCGCCGTCTGGGTGGCCCCGAAGGCCCCGGTCTGGAACAGCGCCCCGATGACCTGCGGGGAGAGGGTGGCGAGCGCGACGGCAGCCGGCAGCACGAAGTAGGCGATCCGCCTCGTCCCCGCTCCCAGCCGGCCCTTGAGCAGCCCCATGTCGTCGGTCACCACGTCGCGACTCAGCTGCGGCAGGGCCACGGCCGCAACGCTGATCCCGAAGAGCGAGACCGGCAGGATGGCGACGAGCTGGGCGTAGCCCAGGATGGCGACGGCGCCCTGCTGCAGCAGCGACGCGAGCTGTGTATCCACGATGCTGGAGATCTGGTACGCCCCCGCACCCACGATGACCGGCACCCAGCGGCGGATCACGGTTCGCACACCCGGTGCGCTCAGGTCGAGGCTCCAGCGGACACCACCCACGAGCCTGAGTGTGGCCGGCAGCTGCACCAGTAACTGCAGCAGGCTGCCGGCGAGCGCGCCCCAGGCCAGCGCGACCACGAGCCTGAGTTCGGCCAGGATCCCGCCGAGGGTCACGAGGGTCGCGATCTGCGCGATGTTCCACAGCGCGGGCGCGGCGTATGAGAGGAAGAACCGCCGGTGGGTGTTGAGGATGCCGAGGCACCATGCCGAGAGGATCATGATGCCCGACATGGGGAACATGATCTGGACCAGCGTGACGGTCAGATCGCGTCGCGCCCCGGAGAAGCCCGGCGCGACGAAGTCGGTGATCACCGGGGCCAGCACGATGCCGATGAGTGCCAGCAGCGCGGTGAGCAGTACCAGGACCGACGCGATGACGGAGCTGACCCGCTTGGCGTCGTCGGTCTCGCCTCGCTCGATCATCCCGGCATAGACCGGAATGAACGACGCCGAAAGCGTTCCCTCGCCGAGAAGGTTGCGGATGACGTTGGGAATGCGAAGCGCGGCGCGGAAAGCATCGGCGGCGACGCCGTCGCCGAAGTAGTGTGCGAAGACCCGCTCCCGGACGAACCCCAGGACGCGGGTGAGGAGAATCCCGGCGCCGACCCGGGCCGCGAGACGGCCCTGCGAGGATGCCACGCGTTTAGGGCTTGGGCGGAGCGAGCCGGTTCGGCGGCTCGCGGGGTTCGGAATCCTCCAGCAGCCGCTGTAGGAACTGGGTCTCGTCACGTAGCGTATCGACGCCGCGTCCGAGATCGTCGACCTCGTCCTCGATCACCATCAGCCGCTTGGTGAGCTCCTCGAGCCGCCGTTCCCACTCGGGGGCCAGCCGTTCCGCTTCTTCCGCCCGTCTGCGCAGTCGAGGCACGTCGAACGCGAACACGAGAATGGGGATCAAGAGTGCCAGGATGAGGACAGCGAGCCCGAATGGCCAGATCATGGGGCGATACTACCTGTCGGGCGTGGTCCCATCAAGAGCGGGAACGGCTTCCGCGCAGGCCTCGAGCGCGGCATCGAGGAACGGCCCCCCATGGCGCACCAGGTAGGGGACCACGTTGAACATCCGCTCCTGCGGTCGACCCGCGGGGAAGAGGCTGTTGCGGGCCTTGGCGATCTGCTGTACGACGATGTCGTTGCGCTTCTTGAGGTGTGACACGAGTCGCTTCTCCAACTGCGTGGCACCGGACAGAGCGCTGTTGCGGGCCGACTGCACCGCCTTGCGCATCGTGGCGTCCACCTCGGCGGCCGCCTCCTCGAGGCGGCCGTACTGCTCCTGCAGGCCCCGTCGCAGTGCCGCCAGCGCTTCCCGCGCTGCTTCCGGCATGTCGCCCTCGACGAGGGAGGCCTCCAGCGGTCCCTCGGGAGTGGCCAGATCCGAAGCGGCGATGCCGTACTTGGTGAGGACCTTCGCCACGCGCGTCTCCAGCACCCGTCCCGACCAGCGCGGCACGACGGCCTGTGGAGTCACGCCGAGCATGCGGTAGACCGGATCGGCCTGCGGCAGATATGCCAGCTCGCCGGGACCGGCGACATAGGCGAGGGTCGGCAGCAGGGCCGCCTCCACGACCGGCCGCAGCAGGACGTTGGGGGAGAGCCGCTGCGGATCGTCGCCGGCGATGGCGCGCAGCTGCTCCAGGCTCCAGTGGTGCCCTGTCCGCCTGGCGACGTAACCGTCGTCTCCCTGGACCAGGCGGTCCCGTCCCTGCTCGTCCTGGATCATCACTAGGGTGGCACCCTCACCCACCGGCACGGGCGTCGGTCGTCCTGCAGCGTGGAGCTCGGTGGCGCGCTCCGCCAGCCCGCGGTCGAGCTCGGCGGCCGCATTGAGCGCGCCGAGCAAGTGCGGCCCCATCACCTGCTTGGCCGCGGCGTGGGTCGAGTGGAACACGATGAGTCCGTGTGGACCGAGCAGCTCGGCCATGGCGTCCGCGAAGGCCCCTGCGAAGTCCTGCTCTTCGCGGTAGTGTCGCTCCAGCCACTGCGCTACGTCGCCGCGGAACTCCGAATCGGGCGTTGCGGCGAGCACGGTGTCGATGATGCCTTGGACCTCGGGGCCGAGCGGCTCCTCGTAGAGCGAGCGCAGCGGTGCCTCGGGGGCCCGGGCACGCAGCTCTACCCGCTCCACCTCATTGGCAGGGGTCAGCTGGTAGAGATGATTCGCCTCCAGGAAGTCGTGATCGTCGCCGGCCACCCAAAACAGCGGCACGACGGGTCGGTCCAGGTGCTGCTCGAAGCGACGCGCGACCGCGATCGCTGTGAGCGCCTTGTAGATCGTGAACAGGGGGCCGGTGAGGAGGCCGGGTTGCTGTCCCGTGGTGACGCAGAGCCCGCCCTCGGCGAACAGACGCTCGAGGTTGTCGGCGGCGGCGGCGCGCGCGACGCACGCCTCCCGCAGCCGCGGGTCCGGAGTCACCCTGCGTGCGGCCGCGAGTGCCTTGGCGTCGAGCGCCGGAGCGGGCGCGGCCCGCGTGGTCTCCAGCGTGAAACTCATGTCCGTTCCGCGATCAGGATGAGCCGCGGGGCGTCGGGAGCAACCGCGTCCCCGGTGTAGCTTCCCAGGCGCGTGCGCACGGTGAGCCCAGCGCCCTGGGTCATGGTCTCCAGCTCCTCCCGCCCGAAGAGTCGCACCCGCTCCACGAAGCTGCGTCCGTCGTTCACGAGGTGCATCTCCTTGATCACGAAGCGGCCGTCATCGGAGATGCGCCGCTCCACCGCCACGCGTTGCTCACCGACCTGCTGCTCTTCGTGGGGCACCAGCGTCTCCCGCACCAACGCGGCGTTGAGATAGTCGAGCACGAACGCGCCGCCCGGGCGGATCACCTCCGCCGTGCCCCGCAGTACCTCGGCGTGTTGCGCGTCATCCGCAAAATACCCGAAGCTAGTGAACAGGTTGGCCGCCAGGTCGAATGACCCGGGGCGAAACGGAAGTCGCCGCATGTCGCCCCGCACCAAGTCGAGCGGCGACCCCGGTCGGTGCCGCGCCCGGCTCAAGAGTGGCATGGAGAGGTCGAACCCCACCACTTCTGCCCCACGACGCGCAAACTGCGCGGCGTGCCTCCCCGGCCCGCAGGCCAGATCCAGTACCCGGCACCCCTCGAGCGGCACGTGACGTTCGATCAGCGTGGCGAGACGCTCGGCGTCCTCGTCGTCGCGGTGAGGGTAGAGGCGCAGGTACTCCTCGCCGAACCACTGCTCAAACCACTCCGTCACGGCCGCTGTCCCTTGTGGTACGGCTCTCCCCGAAGGATCGTCATGGCGCGGTAGAGCTGCTCCAGCAACACGAGGCGCGCGAGCTCGTGCGGCAGTGTCATGTCGGACAACGCCAGGCGCTGGTGGGCGCGGTCCAGCACCGCGTGATCCAGTCCGTGGGCGCCTCCCACGACGAAGGCGACGTTGCGCGCCAGCTCCCTCCACCGTTCGACGAGGCCGGCGAGCTCCTCGCTGGTCTTCGCGTCGCCGCCGCGGCTGAGGGCCACGATGTGGGTACCCGGCGGCACGGCGTCGAGAAGTGCGCGGCCCTCCAGCCGCCTCGCCGCCGCGGCGTCGCGCTCCTTGCGCCCGGCCTCGCGGACTTCGCGGAGCTCGAAACGCTGGTAGCGCCCGATGCGTCCGGCGTACGCGTTACAGGCCTCGCGCAGGGCCGCGTCCCTCACGCGTCCCACGGCAACCACGTGTACGATCATCAGGCATAGAGCCCGCGCAGCCGGTGCACGGCGGCGACGCGCTCGATGGCCAGCATGTAGGAGGCGATGCGCATGTTGACCGCGTGGCGTTGGGAGACGGCCAGTACGTCGCGGAAGGCGTTGGTCATGATGCCGTTTAGCCGGTCGACTACCATGCCCTCGTCCCAGAAGTAGCCCATCCGATCCTGCACCCACTCGAAGTAGCTCACCGTGACCCCGCCGGCGTTGGCCAGGATGTCGGGGATCACGAAGACGCCCTTGTCTTCCAGGATGCGGTCGGCGCCGGCCGTCGTGGGGCCGTTGGCTCCCTCGCAGATGATCTTGGCTTGCACCTGGCCAGCGTTCTTGCGCGTGATGGCGTTTTCGACCGCGGCGGGGAGCAGCACGTCCTCGTCGAGGTGCGGGTCCTTGTCCCGGCCGAGGATGTCCTGCGCGGTGCGGGCGGGTGTCTCCGTGCTGGTGTCGCTCATATGGCCATGGTCGAACGCCGCGCGGGCGATCCGGTCTAGGTCAAGAGGGTGTCAATGTCGGCGGCGACGGCATCGAGTGCCGTCTCCACCGTGGCGCGTCCTCGCTCCCAGCGCACTTCCAGCGCCGCCACCAGCGGATCGTTCGCCTCCGCGGGCCAACAACCGCGCAGCTTGGCCGCGTCCTTCTCGGTGACTACAACGTAATCAACCTCACCAGCGGCTTGGAGGAGGCGGTGCACATCCGAGCTGGAGTAGCGGTGATGATCCCGCCAGGGCGCCAGCCGCACCAGGGCTCCCAATTCGCGGCATTGCTGAGCAAAGGCATCGGGGTCGCCCACGCCGGCGGATGCGAGGACCCTGGAGCCCTCGAGCTGCTCCAACGCCAGGCGATCTCCCGTGCGCATGCTCCGGAGGCCCCGGATCGCGAGGTGGGCGACCGCGATGCCCGCGCGGGGTGCGGTGCGCCGCACGCGGTCGGCGACCTGCTGGGCCACCACTCGTCCGGCGCGCTTGCGGGTGATCACCACGAGGTCGGCGCGGCGTAGTGCGCGCCACCCCTCGCGCCAGGGCCCGGCCGGGAGCGTCCACGGGACGGCCCGGCTCGACTCCGCGCTCACCACGGCGATGTTGAGGTCGCGCGCCACGTCGAGCCGCTGGTACGCGTCGTCCAGCACGATTACTGCCGCGCCCTGCTCCGCGGCCTGCTCCGCTGCGGCGACACGGTCGGGGTCCTCGACCACGACGGCCTGCGGTACCAGCACGCGGTGCACCGCCCCTTCGTCACCGCCGTAGCCGCGCAACACGATGCCGGGCCTGATGCCCCGGTCGGCGTAGTACGACGCAATCCAGGATGCCACAGGCGTCTTTCCCGATCCTCCCACGGTGAGGTTTCCCACGGCCACGGTGGGGGCAGTCGGGATGGACTGGGGCAGCAGGTGCCGGCGGTAGCTCCAGGCCCGCACGGCGGTGACACTGCGATAGGCCCATGCCGGAGGCATGAGCAGCAGGCGCGCGAGGCGGGCTGAAAGCGGGCCTCGGCGCCACAGCCAGCGTGTTACCCAGAGCA
>JBDGXT010000144.1:0-5978 GCA_039584455.1 Gemmatimonadota bacterium | reverse complement strand
GAACGCTCCCGTCACGAGCATCCAGAAGCCGGTGGCGCGCAACGAATCCCGCTTGGTCGCCTCGCCGAGGAGGTCGAACAGCACGGCAAGCACGAAGAGCAGCGAAGGAAAGTCATTGAGCGCGGCATGCCACTGGGCGGCCGTGTCAGGTAGCATGGGAGGTCCTCGGGTAAACGGTATCGGTGATGGATCGGCTAGGCGCCGAACGTCTTCCGTATCTCGTCCGCGATGCGCACGAAGGCGCTTTGTCGCGGGCCTTCCACTCTGGGCTGTGTCTCGATTTCCCCGTGCTCCAGGCGGTCGAGTACCTGCTCCAGGCTGACCTGCGTTCGCTCCATCGTGCGGCGACGTCCGCGCGCATGGGCGAACCCAATGAGCAGGCCAAGCCCGATCGGCAGGAGTGCCACCGGGACCCGCCGTGTGTTGGAGAGATCGGCCACGAGCCGTACGTGCGCGCGCCCCTCCTCCAGCTGCACCACCTGCCCCACGATCTCCTTGGCGCGCGAGAGCTGGTACGACCGCCCTCCCACTTTGAACTCCCGCTTCACGGTAGAGAAGACGTCGCTCTTCGCCTCCCACGAGGTCTGCTCCGGATAACGCCGCTTCACCGTGAGGAGCTCACCCTCGGTCATCCACTGATTCAGTGCGTCCCGCAGCCGCTTTGGCTCACCGGGAACCGTGCGCTGGGCGGCCAATCGGGTCGGACCCGCCAGCCACCCTCCGAGACCCGGCTCGACCGTTGAGACAGCCCGGGTGCGTTCCTCCAGCAGCGCCCGCTGCAGGTAGGCCGGTGGGATCCCCACCTCTTCCCCGAGGCGCAGGAGCTCGTGCTCCGTGAGGCCCTCCCCAATGTCCCGCTCCCCCGCCTGCAGCTCCGCCGCGCGCTGGATGATGCGCTCCAGCGCCCCCCGGTCGATGCGCGATGTGCTGGGAACGAGGTCGAGGCGGAGCCCAGCCCGTAGCGCTTCCCGGCCCGCCGCAGCGCGTGCAACAGATGGATGGTAATGCGTGTGCCGCTCGCCGCCAGCGGGTGCCCGATGGCGATGGCGCCGCCGTGTACATTGGTGCGCTCGCGGTCGAGTGCCAACTCCCGCTCCACGGCCAGGTATTGCGGCCCGAAGGCCTCGTTCACCTCGACCAGGTCCATCTCGTCCAGCGCCATGCCCGCCTTCTCGAGTGCCTTGCGGGCGGCGGGCGCCGGGCCGATACCCATGTACTTGGGCTCGACGCCGGCCACGGCCCATGAGACCAGACGCCCCAGCGACCGCAGCCCGTGTCGTGCCGCGTAGTCTTCGCCCGCAACCACTGTTGCCGCGGCACCGTCGCAGATGCCCGATGCGTTCCCCGCCGTCACCAGACCATCCTGCTTGAAGTACGGCGGGAGCGCCAGCAGCGCCTCCAGCGTCGTGTCGGGCCGCAAGTGCTCATCGGCGCGCCAGTCGATCGTCCGCTTCGTCTTGCGCTGCTCGAGCGGGACCGGGACGACCTCATCGTCGAACACGCCGCCGTCCCAGGCCTGCTTCGCCCGCCGCTGGCTGAGCAGCGCGTACTCGTCGACCTCCCGCCGCGACAGCTCGAACTTCTCCGCGAGGTTCTCCGCCGTTTCGGCCATGGAGAGCCCGCAGTGGGGATCCCTCAAAGCCTCCCACAGGGTGTCCTCCAGCGGCGGGGTCGGCCCGAGCCGGAGGCCCCACCGGGCTCCGCGAAGGACGTGTGGCGCCTGGCTCATCGACTCTGCTCCCCCCGCGAGCACCACCTCCGACTCGTCCAGCAGGATCTGCTGCGCTCCCTGGATGATCGACTCGAAGCCGGAACCGCACAGCCGGTTCACGGTGACGGCCGGCACCTCGATGGGGAGCCCGGCCTGTAGGCCGACGTGCCGCGCCAGGTAGATCGCGTCGGCTGAGGTCTGTTGCGCGTTGCCGAACACCACGTGGTCGAACTGCTCTGCCGACACGCCCGACCGCTCGATCGCGTGGCGCGTGGCGATCGCTCCGAGCTCCGTGGCGGAGTGGTCCTTGAGCGCACCGCCGAACTTCCCGAAGCCCGTCCGCACGCCGGATAGGAACACGACGTCCTTTGCCTTGCCTTGGGTCTTCATGCGGACTCCGTTCTCTGCCGACCTGGTGGGGGGCGATGTATCCCCTGAAACGTCGTGTGGTCTGGAATGGTGCCGTGGGGGAGTCAGACGACCGCGTCAGCGATCCACTGTCCGACGTCGGCCGTGCCGGCGCTGCCGCCGAGGTCGGGTGTCGTGACCTGCTCGTCGAGCGCCGCGCGCACCGCGCGCTGTAGGGCGGCGGCCCCTTCGTCGAGCCCCAGCTGCTCCAGTAGCAGGCTCCCCGAGAGCATGGTAGCCATCGGGTTGGCGACTCCCTTCCCCGCCATGGGCGGGGCCGAGCCGTGCACCGGCTCGAACAGGCCGGCGCGCCCGGGGTGGAGGTTGGCGCTGGCGGCGAGCCCCAGCCCGCCCACCAACTCGGCCCCCAGGTCGGAGAGGATGTCGCCGAACAGGTTGTTGGTCACGATCACCTGGAAGCGCTCGGGGGCCCGGATGAGCTCCATGGCCAGTGCGTCCACGTAGCGGTGTTCTCTCCGGATGCTCGGGTACTCCTGGCCAACGTCGTCGAACAGGCGCTGCCACAGATGGTGCGCCGGTACGGCGTTCGACTTGTCGCTCATGGTGACCAGCGTTCGGCCGTGTGCCTCCGCCCACGTGAACGCCGCCCGCAGGATGCGGCCCACGCGCAGCGCCGTGTGGACTTCCTCCGCGATTACCTCTTCCTGTGGTGTGCCCACGTGCTGGGCGCTGCCCCGTCCCAAGTAGATCCCCTCCGTGTTCTCGCGGAAGATCACGAAGTCGATGTCACGCGCCCCCCCGGGACCGGGTCTGAGAGGGCAGAGTCCGGGATGGAGCAGCCGGCAGGGTCGGAAGTTCACGTAGAGGTCGAGTCTGAACCGCAGGCCCAGCAGGATGTCACGCGCGTGTTCGTTCCCAGGGACGCGGGGATCGCCGAGCGCGCCCACCAGGGTGGCATCGACCTCGTCCCGCAGGCGCACGAACGCCTCATCCGGGAGGGTCTCGCCGGTGGCCAGGTAGTGATCGGCGCCGTACGGCTGCGGCTTCCAGGCGAGCTTCGCGTCGCTCAGGGCAGCGGCGCGCTCGATGGCAGGAAGGGCGGCCTCGACCACCTCGGGGCCGATGCCGTCGCCGGGGATGGTGGCGACGGTGAAGCGACGTAGCAAGGGGCTATCTGCCGACAGTGTGCCCGCAGGTCACGCAGAACTGCCACCCTGGCTCCAGTCGGTCGCCACAGCGCGGGCACTTGGCTTCCTGAACTTGCCGGCCGCAAGACGGGCAGTAGATGATCGTCCGTCCCGCGGGGAGATCGGTGTGGCAGTGGGGACAGGTGGCCTCGACGGTCTCAAACACGAGTTGCGGTTCCGGCTCGGTCGCCGCCGGTGGCCCCTGCTTCGGCACCTGACGTGTCTCCGGAAGGGTGGGGATGGGCGGGACTTCCTCGGTCTCCGGCTCCTCCAGCTCCTCCAGCATCTCCTGCTCGGGTGTGGTGTATCCCGGCGGTGCGTACGCCGCCTGCTGATCCAGCACCTGGGCCACGGCGCCTTTCTTCAACAACACCGACGCAGCGGCAAACTGACGGAAAGCCCCGGTGTTGGGATTCACCGACTCGGCCTCGGCCGCAAGGGCTTCCTGGGCGTCGATGGGATCGACCGCCACGTATCCCCGCTCACCCGCCAGCAGGCGGAGCAGTGCCATCTCGTAATCCTCGATGGCCTCGAACTTCAGCTCGCTACGGTGGCGGCGGTACGGAATGAGCGTCTGGTACAGTTCCGAGACTTGGAAAGGCGATTTGAGCTTCTCCGGAGCAGTCGCCGCCAAATAGTTCACCAGATAGCGGAACAGCCGATCGAGTTCATCCATGGTCAGCGTTCCTCAGCGCCACTCGTTCGCCCACTTGTCGTAGTGCACCGGTGTCACCCCGGCACTTCCGAGGAGCTCCACGCCGCCAGGGTCCCGATAGGGGCGCCGATAGAACACGTGGGACACGCCCGAGTTGATCATGAGCTTCGCGCAGGCCACGCAAGGGCTATCGGTCACGAACACAACCTTGTCCTTGCTGATCCCCGGCGCCTTCACCAGCGCGTTCACCTCGGAGTGGATGCACCCGCAGTTACCGGGGACGGTCGAGTCGCAGCGATTGGGCAGTCCCCTCGCGTTCCCGTTGTAGCCGATGGCCACCACGTTCTCCAACCTGGCGTCGGTTACCACCGTGCCAACCTGGAGCCGTGAACAGGTGGAGCGCTTGGCCAGCTCCTCCGCCATCCGCATGTAGACCTCATACAGCGGAATGCGCTCGATCTGAGGCTCCGCACCATCGGGTGAGACGTTCAGGGGATGGGTGTTGGCGCTGACGCCGTCCTTGTAGACCGTCATGACTCCGTGCTCAACTCCGATTCCAGGTTGGCGAAGTCCTCGTCGGGATCGTATTGGGTGAACTTCCCGTTGCTGTGGCGCTTGGCCAGCCACTCGTCGAAGCGGGACGGGACGGCCCCATCGGAATGTACCTGCTCGGTGGCGGCCCACGTCGCCAGGTAGTCGGCGTACTCATTCTTGGCGTGCCCGGCGTGCCCTCGGACCCACCGCCACACGGGATCGTGCCCCGACGTGGCTTCGACCAGCTTCTGCCACAGTAGCAGATTCTGAATCTCCCCACCCTTGCGGCGCCAGCCCTTGGTGATCCATCCGTGGATCCACTCCGTCATGCCCTTGACCAGGTACTCGGAATCGGACACGTAGAGCAACCGGAAGCGGTTTCCCTTCTGGCTCAACAGTGCGAAGCTGGCGATTGCGCCGTTGAGGGCCATGCGGTTGTTGGTCGTATCGGGCGCCGAGATGTACACATCGCGGCGCACGACCTTGCCGCCGGAGCGGATCTCGATCAATGCCCCGGCCCCCCCGGGGTTCGGGGGCTCCATGCCGTTCCGCAGGCAGCTCTCGTCGGCATGTACGACGGCGAGGTGCTGCCTTCTGTTACGCTTCGGCGTGGGTCACCTCGATGGTGGGCTCCGCTCCCTCGACGATCTCACCCACGACCGCCGCGGCGGGCGTTTCGTTCTCTTCGAGGGCGCGCAACAGGTCGTCTAATCGTCCGCCGTCGACGGCCATCAACAGCCCGCCGGAGGTCTGCGCGTCGCATAGCAAGGTCTTGAGCGAGTCGCTCACGCCTTCGGTCCAGCGCGTCCGTGGCGCGACCGCTTCCAGATTCCGCGTCGTCCCGCCGGGCACCGCTTTCTGCTCGACCAGATCGCGCGCGTGCTCGAACAGCGGTACTGCACCGGCGAACACGCGGGCCGCCACCCCACTGGCCTCCAACATCGTGGAGAGGTGACCGAGCAAACCGAATCCGGTCACGTCCGTCGCGGCGTGCACTCCGTCACCCACCGCTCGGAGCGCGCGCATGGCGCCCGCGTTGAGCATGGCCATGGAGGCGATCGCGGGCGCCATGTCGTCCTCGCTGATGAGCTCCCGCTTCAGGCCGGTGCTCAGAATGCCCGTGCCGATCGGCTTGGTGAGGACCAGGTGATCGCCGGCGCGCGCGCCGGCATTGGTGATGACGTTGCCCGGCGCCACATCGCCCACGGCAACCATGCCGAACTTGGGCTCCTTGTCGTCGATCGAGTGCCCCCCCAACACGAACGCGCCGGCCTCACGCACCTTGTCCACACCCCCCTGAACGGTCGCGGCCAGCAGCTCGAGCAACTCCGGCTCGCGTGGCCACGCGACGAGGTTCAGCGTGAAGAGTGGCGTGGCACCCATGGCGTAGAGGTCACTCAGCGCGTTTGCCGCCGCGATGGCCCCGAAGGTGTACGCGTCGTCCACGATGGGCGTGAAGAAGTCCACCGTCGCCACGATGGCCCGGTCATCCGAGGTACGGAAGACCGCTGCATCGTCGCGC
>JBDGXT010000143.1:0-7246 GCA_039584455.1 Gemmatimonadota bacterium | reverse complement strand
TGTTGCCGATGTAGTAGTCGAGATCGCCGTCGTTGTCGTAGTCGCCGATCCCGATCCCCATGCCGTTCATGGGCGCCGCCGTCCCCGATTCCTCGGAGACGTCGGTGAAGCGATTCTCGGGATACTCGTTGCGGAAGAGCGCGTTGGGCTCGAGATCGCCGTCGGCATCGTAGTCGGAAAACGCCACCCCCAGGGTCAGGCCGTTGGGGTTCTCCACCCCGAGCGAGACGGCAACCTCCTCGAAGGTGTTGTCGCCGTTGTTGCGATACAGGAAGTTCGGGATCCCGCCCGTCAGGTTCTCGTCGTACGGGAGGGCACTGTAGGTGGCGTAGTTGGCGACATAGAGGTCCAGGTCGCCGTCGAGATCGTAGTCGCCGAAGGCCGCTGCCCCGCCCCACACCGCGACACGGCTGATACCCGCCTGCTCGGAGATGTCCTTGAACGTGCCATCACCGTTGTTGAGCAACAGGTAGTTGACGTCGTGTTCACCGGTGGTGAGGAAGAGATCGCGGTCACCGTCGTTATCGATGTCGCCGGTGACCACCCCAACCGTCTCGATGTCGTCGGTGAAGTTCAGCCCCGCCTGCCTGGTCCGGTCGCGGAACTTGCCGTTGCCGCGATTCTCGTACAGCCGGTCGCGACGCAGCCCGCCGGTGAGATAGATGTCGAGCCAGCCATCGTTGTTGTAGTCGAAGAAGGCCACGCCGCCGGCGATGCGATGCGGGTCGTAGACGAAGTGCTCGATCCCGGCCCAGCGGCTCACTTCCTCGAATGCCTGCGCGCTCCCGATCGAGGGGCTGAGCAGGACGAGTGCTACCAGAGGGAATCCGGCGGCTTTCTTCACAGAGTTGTCAACCTTCGACGGGTCAACCCCATCCAACTCTCACGGAATGTGAAACGGTGCATTCCCAATCGAAATTCTCCGGATCTGCCGGCTCCCGCAACCTGCAGGCCGGCATTCCGTTGTACACTCAGGACCCCGGGACGTGCGCCCCCTGGCGGCACGGATGGGGCCGAGATCTGCGAGGACCGTGAGGCCGGGAGGAAAACGTGGGAACGAGACTCATCAGCACATTCATTATAGTCATCGCCTCCGCTGCGGGGCTCACGCTCGGCTCCGGCGGGCTGGCGGCGCAGACCAATGCCGAGGCGGAGCAGCAGGTCCGCTCCCTGACGGCCAAGGCCGAGATCCCCGGCCTGAGCCTCGCCACCGTCGAATCCGGGAAGCTCGCGTGGCACGAGGCCTTCGGGGTCAAGCACGCCGAGACCGGCGAACCGGTCACCGAGCACACGGTCTTCGAGGCCGCATCGCTCAGCAAGCCGGTGTTTGCCTACGCCGTGCTGCGCCTGGTGGACCGTGGCGAGTGGGATCTCGATGAGCCCCTGTGGACCGCGTTGGAGTACGACCGGGTCGCGCACGACGAGCGCGCCCAGTTGATCACCACACGCATGGTCCTGTCCCACATGACGGGCCTTCCCAACTGGGGCGGCACACCGCTCGAGCTAGTGCGCGATCCGGGAACGCAGTGGGGCTACTCGGGCGAGGGCTTCGGATTCCTCGCGCGGGCGATCGAGCAGCAGACCGGCCAAGCGGCGAATGAGCTGGTGCGCCGTGAGGTCTTCGAGCCACTGGGGATGTCCCAGAGCAGCTATCTCTGGACCGAGGCGTACGACGAGCAGGCGGCGACGGGCCACGGCTTGATCGGCACACCCCTCCCCAAGGGAAGACCCCGGCGGGCGCACGCCGCGGCGACCCTGCACACGACCGCGGTCGACTACGCGCGCTTCCTGGCGGCCATGATGACCGGGGAGGGGCTCGAGCCGGCGACCTACGAGGCGATGCTCACCCCGCAATCGCAGGTGTTCGACCGGGACTCGCTGGTCCCGCACGTGTACTGGGGGCTCGGTTGGGGGCTGCAGGAAGCCGAACGGGGGACCGCGATCTGGCACTGGGGCGACAACATGGACTTTCGGGCCTACGTGATCGGCTACCCGGCCGAGGACGCGGGCCTCGTGTACTTCACCAACAGCGAGAACGGCCTGGCCATCGCCGAGGACCTGGTCTCATTCTTCTTCGAAGACACGCACTACGCCATCCACAATCTGGACTACCCGCGGTGGGACGATCCGGGACGCCTGGCACAGATGGAGATGCGGCGAGCATTCCGGGACGAGGGAGTGGAGGCAGGGATGCGTGTCTACCAGGACTTCGTCGATGCGCAGCCCGACAGTGTCGTGCGGCGTCAGGTTGGCGGCCTCGCCGACTTCCTCAACGGCCAACGCCAGTTCGAAGCGGCGATCGCCGTCCTGACGGCCCAGGTCGAGCGCGACCCGTCGGCGTACGCCTGGGCGGATCTCGCTCAGGGCTACACCGGCACGGGAGACTACGCTCAGGCTCTCGAGTGTTACCGCGAGGCCCTGTCCATGGATTCCACCCAGGCACAGCGCCTCAACCCCCGCGTAGCGTGGCTGCAAGCGGGCCTGGACCTGCAACCGGTCGCGCTCTCCGAGGACGAGTTGCGGGGGTACGAAGGCGTGTACGGTCCACGGAACATCGGGCTCAAGGACGGGGGCCTGGTGTACTGGCGGGAAGGCTCGACCAGCGAGACGCGCATGATCCCATTGGGGCACGACCTCTTCGCGCTCGAGTCCACCAAGACGTTCCGCATGCGAATCGTGTTCGACGACGTGGGGCGCGCCACGAAGATCGTCGGCCTGTACTCGGACGGCAGAACGGACGAATCGCCACGCAGTAACTAGGCGGTACGGCCAGCCCCTAGCCGGCCGTCGCGCCACGCGGCACGTTTGTGGCGCCCCATGCCATACGACGTCGCCGCCGCCCGCGAGGCCATCGCGGGGCTGGCCATCCAGACCCCAGTCCTGAGCGCGCCGGCCCTGGCCGCGCGCCTCCGGGTCCCGGTCGCCCTCAAGCTCGAGAACCTCCAGGTGACCGGCTCGTTCAAGGTACGCGGCGCGGCCAACAGGATGCTCGCGCTGTCGGACGACGAGCGGCACCGCGGCGTGGTGACCTGCTCGAGCGGCAACCACGGCCGGGGAGTGGCATACGTGGCCGAGCGCCTCGGCGTCCCGGCCACGATCTGCGTACCGAAGTGGTGCGATCCGATCAAGCTCGACGCCATTCGACGCCACGGCGCCGAGACGGTGTTGCACGGCTCGACCTACGAGGAGGCCATGAGCTACGCCGTCGAGATCCAGCAAGAACGCGGCCTGACCTTCGTGCATCCGTTCGACGACCCGCACGTCGTCGCAGGCCAGGGTACGATCGGCCTGGAGCTGCTGGAGCAGATCCCCAACCTCGACACGGTGGTGGTGCCGCTTTCCGGTGGCGGCCTGATCGGCGGCATCGCCGTCGCCCTCGCGACCCACTCCTCCGCGATTCGCGTGGTGGGGGTGTCGGCCGACCGCGCAGCCGTCATGTACCAGAGCCTCGAGGCCGGGCGGCCCATCGCCTGTGAGGAGGAAGAAGAAACGATTGCCAACGCCCTGGCCGGCGGGATCGGACTCGACAACCGCTACACATTCGAGCTGGTGCGGCAGCACGTTGACGACCATGTGCTGGTGGACGAGAATGCCATCCGGCAAGCGATGGCGTTCGCCGCGAGGGAGCTCAAGCTGGTGGTGGAGGGCGGCGGCGCCGTCGGGATGGCGGCCCTCTTGATGGGACTGGTCGAGCCGCGGGACGGACCCGTGGCCGTGGTGGTGAGCGGGGGGAACGTGGATTTTCCAGTGCTCACACAGATCATCGCCGAGCACACAACCGACTGACTGCGGGGACTGCAATGCGAAGACTGATCGTCCTCTCCCTGGCGCTGTGCCTTCCGGGCACCCTCCTCGGACAGACGCCGACCCTGTCCGAGCAGGTGCGCGCCTTCGTACAGGTGGACGCGAGCGTCGTGGCGCTCACCAACGTGCGCGTGATCGATGGCACGGGGGCGGGAGCGCGCGAGGGTCAGACGCTGCTGCTGCGCGACGGTGTGATTGCCGCGGTGGGCGACGCCGGCTCGGTGACCATTCCCGGTAACGCCGAGGTCCTCGACCTGGCAGGCCGCACCGTACTGCCCGGCTTCGTGATGTTACACGAGCACATGTACTACCCAGCCGGCGACCGAGTGTACAATCCGCAGCTGGTGAGCTTCCCACCACTCTACCTCGCGGGCGGCGCGACCACCGTTCGCACGGCGGGCAGCCTCATGCCCTACGCCGATCTCAACCTGAAGCGCGCGATCGATGCCGGGGAGATCCCCGGGCCCAAGATGGACGCGACCGCGCCGTATCTGAATGGGCCCGGCCTCCCGATTCTCGCAGTCAAGGCGCTCTCCGGCCCGGAGGACGCCCGCGAGATGGTGGCGCATTGGGCCGACGAGGGCTTCACGTCGTTCAAGGCCTACATGCACATCTCGCGCGCCGAGCTCGGCGCGGCGATCGACGAGGCGCACCGCCGAGGCCTCAAGCTCACGGGGCATCTCTGCTCGGTGACCTTCCGCGAGGCGGCTGAGTTGGGGATCGACGACCTGGAACACGGCTTCCTGGCGGCGACCGACTTCGTGAAGGACAAGAAGGTGGACGAGTGCCCGCCCGGCGGCGACCGGACCGCATCGCTGCTGGACGTGGACCTCGACTCCTCCGAGTTCGGCGACGTGGTTCGCACGCTCGTCGAGCACGGGGTAGCTCTGACCTCCACACTTCCGGTGTTCGAGACCTATACCCCGGGGCGCACCCCCGTCGGGAACCGTGTGCTCGACGCCATGCTGCCCGAGGCGCGCGACCAGTACCTCCGCACCCGCGCGCGCATCGCCGTGCAGGAGGGCTCACCCTGGACCGTCCTGTTCGCGAAGGAGATGGAGATGGAGCGCGCCTTCGCCGAGGCTGGCGGGCTCCTGGTCGTGGGCACCGACCCCACAGGGTATGGCGGCGTAGTCGCGGGCTTCTCCAACTGGCGGGCGGTCGAGCTGCTGGTGGAGGCCGGGTTCAGTTCGGAGGGGGCCATTCAGGTGGCCACGCTCAACGGCGCAAGGTACCTGGGGGTGGATGATCGCGTCGGCACCGTCGCGGTGGGGAAGGTCGCCGACCTTCGTGGTGCGCGGCAATCCCTCCTCCACGATCGGCGACATCGAGAACGTCGAGATCGTGTTCAAGGACGGAATCGGGTACGACTCCGCGAAGCTGTTCGCGTCCGTGAAGGGAATGGTCGGGCTGCGCTAGTCCGAGGTCGCATGTTCTGAGGCCGGGCCCGCTGACCGTCGGCTCCTGGCGCGCCCGGTGCTGCTGCAACACCTCAGGCCAGATGGCCGGGTCGAGCGTCGCCGCGTGAAGCGGGTTGAACAGCAGCTTGAAGGTGTTGTGCGACTGCGCCCGGAAGTGGGGCTCGAAGGAGAGCAGGACCACCTGTCCCGCCCCCAGTGGCGCCCGTAGCGCTCCGGTCTCCCCAGCCAGGTAACCACTGCCACCCAACACCCAACCGCTCACCAGGTAATCCTCCTCGGCAAACGTCCCGTACGGCACCAGGTCGCGCTCGATCTTCTGGTCTCCCTCCTCAGCAGCCGGAATGACCTCGAGCACCTGGCTGTTCACGAAGAAGGCAATTGCCTCCTCGGACATGCCGTACGCCAGCGGGTCTGCCGTATCGAGTTCGAACCGCACCAGTGAGCCGGGAACGAAGAAGTCCTCGCGATCGGCACCCCGTACCGTGTTGCGCACCGGGAGGCCGAACAGGTCAATGGTGAAGTCCACCGCCTGGTCGATGGCTACCACCCAACCGCCGCGTTCGACGAACTGCTTGAGCGCCAGGGCACCCTCGAGGCCGAGGCCGCCGGTGTACTCCTCGGGCATCGTTCCCGTGAGGTGGCCGTGCAGGAGCTGCCGTGCACTCTGATCCGGCAGAATGATCACGTCATACGCGCTCAAGTCGCCGGAGCGGACGTCCGCGTCGTACAGGTTCTCGAAATCGAACGCGTAGCGCTCCAATAGCCAGCGCGTCCAGCCCTCGGGCATGTTGGCGCGCCAACTGCGGTAGAGCCCGACCCTGGGTGCGCGCACCTGGGTCATCGCCACCTCGGGCATGCGATCCGCCCGCGCCTCGATGCCCGTGGCGTGCATGACTTCCTCGACTACCGCGCGCTCCACACCGCTGGCCACGATGGACCCTGCCGGCCACGTCTCGCCACCGGCCTTGAACTCCTCCCGGGCCCACGCCACCGTCGCGCCCTCGGCGAGCAGCAGGTTCGTTGCCTTGGCGCTCAGGTTCGGGACGTGCGAGAAGATAAATGCCGCATCGCGCCCTCCCTCGATCCCGCCGGTCGGCAGCGCGATCTCAGCCGGCGCTCCGACGAGCTGGCCGCGCACCTCGAAGGGCTCATCGATGCGATCCACCTGCACCCCCATGACGTGCGGGAACTCGTAGCCGGTCATGTCGTACGGGGGATCGGGCGGCCCCCCGGGATACTGCAGGATCTCGGGATACGCCTTGACGTCCATCAGGTCGACCAGGAACGGACGGAACGCCTGTGGCCCCATGACGTAGGTGCCAGCGGGATAGTCGCGGTCACCCACCTTGAAGCTCCGCTCCGCCCGCTGCATCTCGATACCGCCCCAGCGCAGCGCCCTCAGCATCTCCACCGCGCGTCCGGCATCCTGCTGCGCCGAGAGATCCACCACGTAAGCGAAGCCGCCGTCCTCGGCACCCCGCATCTTCTCGATCTGGCGCGCGCCCATGACGTAGATATTGTGGAGCCAGTCATCGCGGTATCGCGCCGCTGCGTCGAGCACCGCCTTGTCGGCGGTGAACATGTAGTCCATCGCATCGCTCATGTGCCAGCAGCCACCGAGCCACGGATCGGGATACATGGGCGACGGCCGTTTGGCCGGGAGGTGATCGGCCCGCGCGCCGAAGGTCTCCGGTATGTCGTCCTCTTCGTAGCAGTGCGGCGTGGCATACACGTAGAGATGCGTCTCAGTGATGAAGCCGATCATGTTGTGGAACCCAGCGGCCTCTGACATGTAGCCGCTCCACCAGCCGTCGTACACGATCCCACTCGAGGCCCCCGGCTTCCCCTCGACGGTGAAGCGCCGCTTCATGGCGTCGCCGATGAGATTCAGACTGGCCACGACCAGGGGATCCATGTTGGGGTTGATCGGATCCTCCACGGGAGGCATCCAGATGCGACCGGGGAACGGCCCGCGCTGGTGATGGTTGTACACCAGCTGCGGGAACCACTCGTGGTACAGC
>JBDGXT010000142.1:0-5678 GCA_039584455.1 Gemmatimonadota bacterium | reverse complement strand
TGCCCGATGGTCCGCCAGAAGCCCTGGAAGACGCCCGTGGAGCCGGTGTAGTGAATGCCACCGAAATCCGGCGAGTCCAGCACGACCTGCGTCACGGCGCGGGGGTCGCCCGGCAGGAAGTTGATCACCCCGGGCGGCACGCCGGCCTCCTCGAACATCCGCATCAGGTAGTAGCCGGTGAACACCGCGGGGCGCGACGGCTTCCACACCACCGTGTTCCCCATGATGGCCGGGGCGCTCGGCAGGTTGCCCGCGATGGACGTGAAGTTGAACGGGGTGATGGCGTAGATGAATCCCTCCAGGGGTCGATACTCCACGCGATTCCACATCCCGGGAGCCGAGAGCGGCTGGTCTTCGTACAGCCGCTCGGCGAAGTGCACGTTGAAGCGGAAGAAATCGATCAGCTCGCAGGCGGCGTCGATTTCCGCCTGATGCGCCGTCTTGCTCTGGCACAGCATCGTGGCGGCGTTCACGATGTCCCGCCACGAGGTGGCCAGCAGGTCGGCCGCCTTGAGGAACACGCTAGCACGGTCCTCCCAGGGCCACTCCGACCACTCCTTCCAGGCCTCCCGAGCGGCCTTGATGGCCATCTCCGCCTCGTCCTTGCCGGCCATGTGCCACGTGGCTAGTAGGTGCCCGTGCCGATGCGGCACCACCGCCTTGTAGGTCTTGCCGGTTCGGACCTCCTTGCCGCCGATAATCAGGGGAAACTCGATTTCCTGCCCCTGCATCTCGGCAAGCGTCATCTTCAGCGCCGCGCGCTCCGTCGTCCCCGGCGCGTAGGAGCCCACTGGCTCATTGATGGGAATAGGAACCTGAATATCACCGCTCATCCTCAGTCACTCCTTCCACCCGGACAGCGAAACGTTCGTTCTACCACCGAAAAGGCCATGTAAGATGCACAGGGAGCAACCGCGTTTCCACGGCCGGCGCGGTCCGCGCTCTCAGGCCACCGGCCGGTCCAGTAGACCCCGCACCCGCAGTAACAGCTCATCCACGTCCCACGGCTTGTGCAGGAACGGCTGCGAGGGATCCAGGGCCCTCTCGTCGTCCGCGTCGCCGACGTAGCCGCTGGTGAAGAGGAAGCGCACGGATTTTCCCTGGTCCAGCAGCGTGTCGTGCAGCTCCACACCCCCGACGTGGGGCATGACCATGTCGGAGATGACGAGATCGACGTCGTCCTCGTACCGGCCGAACACCTCGAGGGCTTCCTCACCGTCGGCCGCCAGCAGAACCGTGTAACCTACTTTCTCCAGGAGGCGCTTCGCAGCGCGCCGGATGGCATCCTCGTCCTCCACCAGCAGAATAGTCTCGGTGCCGCGCCGGGTGCCCGCTTCTTGCTCCTCCTCGGCCTCTCCCACGCCCTCGTCCACCGCGAGCGGGAAGTAGAGGCTGACGGCCGTCCCCTGGCCCACATCGCTCTCGATGTCGATGTAACCCTCCTGTTGCTTCACCAGGCCGTAGATCATCGCCATCCCGAGACCGGTCCCGAGCCCCGTGGGCTTGGTCGTGAAGAACGGATCGAAGATCCGCTCCTTGATCTCCTCATCCATGCCGTGGCCGGTGTCGCTCACCAACAGGTGGACGTACTCTCCGCTCGTGCCCCCCCAACCCCGCACTGCGTTGTGCTCGTCATCCAGCAGCACGTGACTGACCTCGATTCGCAGCACTCCACCGTCCGACATGGCGTCGCGCGCATTCGTGGCCAAGTTGAACAGGATCTGCTCCAGCGCGCCCTCATCGGCCTGAATCATTGCATCCGCGGCACGCGGTAGGAATCGCACTTCGATGTTCTCCGGCAGGATGCGCCGCATGGTGGGAAGCAGGTCCGCGACGACCGTCGCGATGTTGAGAGGCCTCAGCGCGATCATCCCGCGACGGCTGTAACCCAGCAACTTCCTCACCATGTCGCTGCCCCGCTGCGCCGCACGCCTGAGATCGGTAAGGTCTTCGGCCAGCTCTCCATCGCCCTTCGGCAGTCCGCGCTCCAGCATGTCGGCGTTCGCCAGGATGACGGTGAGCAGATTGTTGAAGTCGTGGGCGATGCCGCCGGTGAGCTGCCCAATGGCCTCCATCTTCTGTGCGTGACGCAGCTGGTCCTCCAACGCGCGTCGTTCGGTCACGTCCTCGGCAATCATCTCGAACGCCACGACCTCGCCCCCCTCACGTACGGGCCGGCCGCTCAGCCGCACCGTGAACGGCGTGCCGTCCTGCCGCTTCCACTCAACTTCCACGCCCACGATCCGCTCGGCATCCCGGTCCTGCTCGATGAGACGCCCGCGCACTGCAGGCTCCAGATACACGTCACGGGCGATATCGAGTGCCAGGACCTCCTCTTCGGACTCGTACCGC
The DNA here is from genome assembly GCA_039584455.1 of Gemmatimonadota bacterium. Classification (GTDB taxonomy): domain Bacteria; phylum Gemmatimonadota; class Gemmatimonadetes; order Gemmatimonadales; family GWC2-71-9; genus WVYX01. The sequence continues at coordinate 3,326 of JBDGXT010000142.1, read as the reverse complement.
AGCATGGTCACCAGGGCGGGATTCACCGCCTCGAAGCGCCCCTCGGGGGTGGAGCGGTAGATCCCATACATCGCGTGCTCCACCAACGCCCGATAGCTCCCCTCTGACCGCCGCAGCGCCTCTTCGGCTCGGCTCCGCTCCAGCTCGGCCGCCGCCCGTGGAGCGAAGATCTCCAGCGTCGAGCGCACGAGCTGTTCCTCGGCAAGCGGCTTCTGGTCGATTACGGCCAGTAGGCCGATGACGCGGCGAGAAGAATCGAGGAGTGGGGTCCCCAGGTAGCTCTCTGCCCCGAGCTCCGCGAGCAACTGGTCCTTCGGGAATTGCCGCTGCACGTCACTTGGATAGCTGCAGGTGCGCGGCTCGAGCACTCCGGCACAGGGACTGCCCTCGAGCGGGCGCTCGAAGTCCTCGAGTGCGTCGCCAGCGGCGCTGGCGGCGATGGTGTGGATCCGGTCGGGCGTATCACCGTCCAGCTCGGCGATGACCGCGTATTCCACACCGAGCACCTGGGTGAGCAGCACGGCGAGGGAGTGGAAGAACTCCTCCCCGGTGGCCCCCGAGACACCTTCCGTGATGGAGCGCAGCGCCTCCTCCGTACGGCGGCGCTCCGTCTTGTCCCGGAACACCACGACCACCGCCCTAACGGTCGAATCCTCCAGCAGGTTGCTGCCCACGGCGTCGAGCCAGCGCCACTCTCCGTCGGCGTTTCTGCCCCGCAACTCCACTGCCATCGATTTCCCCGGCTCACTCAGGATGTCGCGGAACGCCTCCCCCAGCTTCATGACGTCGTCGGGGTGGACGAACTCGAACATCGGGCGGCCCACGTAGTCGGCGGGGTCATACCCCAGCACGCGCTTGATCGACGGGCTGATGAACTCCACGGTGCCCTCGCCGCTCACCATGGCAAAGACGTCCCAGGAGTTCTCCACCATGCGGCGGAACCGACGCTCGCTGGCGTGCAGCCGCTCCTCGGCTTCGCGTCGCTGCGTTACATCCCGCGCGTTCACGACGATGGCGTGCACGGTGGGGTCATCCAGCAGGTTGTTGCCCGCGACCTCGAAGTGACGCCACGAACCGTCCTGGTGCTGAATGCGGCACTCGATCAGGGGCGCTATCCCGGGGCGGGTCACTCTGCTGGCGAGGAAATCCCGCACGCGCACCAGATCGCTGGAGTGCACCAGGTCGAACACGCTCTCCCCAGCCATCGCGTCCGGGTCGTAACCGAGCGACGTCCTGGTCGAGGGGCTGGCGTAGAGAATCGCCCCGTGCCCGTCGATGACCGTGACGATGTCGAGCGAGTTCTCGATGAGGGATCGCAGCCGGCGGTCATGTCGCCACGCGCTCGCGCTCACCTGCTGGGTCGCCTGAAAGCGCCGCGCCATGAGGGCGAGACCCAGCAAGAGGAGCAACGAGAGGATGAGGTCCTCGACCTGCGCGCCGATCGCGGGTGCCACAATTGCCCCGGTGGCAATCCGCACGATGTCCACCAACTGCCACAGCACGATGACGCCGATGGCCGCCCCGACCGCGCCCCACGGCGCCAGCCTGCCGCCGATGCGGGCAAGCCTGAAGGCGAGCCCGACCGCGAGCAGCTGAACGACGACCTCAAGGAGCAGGAGTACGAGCACGCCCATGAGACGACGCCTCTCGGGAAGCCCGGGCAGTGCGGTGCAGGACGCGAACAGCGTGCGTCCCCGCGCGACTGCCCAAAGCTAAGGCCCACACGAGCAGTCGAATAGTCTCGTGCGGGCCTCGGGTTGCAGCGCTGTGGGTGATGCTAGAAGTAGACGTGCGCCTCCAGCGTGATCACGTCCAGGTCGTTCAGGTCGTCGGCCTCGTTCCAGTGAACCCAGAAGCTCGAGAGCTGCACGAACGGGACGGGGAATGCCTCGAGCCCCACGCGGGTGCGGGTGCGCTCATCGTCTTGGTCCTCGGGGCGCCCGCCGACGCCCTCGCGAATGCTCGCAGTGGGATCCTGGAAGCCGTGCGTCACCTTGAGATTGAGCCCCCTGATGATCAGCCAGTCCGCCTCCACGAAGGCCAGGACCTGATCGCGGTCCGTTGATGCCGGATCGTCGAAGGAGTCGAACATGAGGTCGGCCTCACCTAGGAACACCAAGGGTCCTACCGAGAACCCGGCGTAGGCGCCTACGATCTCGCGGTGCGCACCGGGTTGGGCGTTGCGCGCTGCCGACGCGCCAACACGCCACTTCCGGAAGGTGAGAACCGCGTTGGTCGCGATCAGCTTCTGGTTGTTATCCTCGGTCCCGCCGAAGCTGCCGTTGGTGACAGAGAGGGCCCAGGTGAGCGGTCCAGGTTCGATCCCAACCTCAACACCAACGTCCGGCGCCGCGTAGGTGAAGTTCGTCGCCGAGCGGATGAACTCCTGATCATCCCACAGACGCCAGCCGTAAGGGAGCAGGAACTTCCCGACCTTCGCGTAGCCGTTGAGCGGCCTCCACGCGGCCATGCCGAAGACCTCGCGCGCCCTGGTCCGGTCGGGCTCCACCGTCTGGTCGAGGTAGAAGGTGAGGATGTCGTCGATCAGCCGTGCCTCGAGCTGGACCTCCACACCGCTCGTGAGCGCCCAATCGAACGCGCCCCGGAAGTCCAGGCCGATGGCCACCCAGTTGGCCAGGTCGCGGTTGCGCACGTCGAACGTGCGCATGGGCAGCTGGGTTTGCGACCACACGCTGCCGAAACCGTTGCGCCCGCCACCTCCCGTACGGTTCACGTGGCAGTGTGAGCACTTGAGCCCGGTGCGCAACGCCAGGTACGGCTCGGCGGCCGCCCGATGGAGCGGCACCAACCAGAGTGCCGACGCCAGGGCCAGCGTTCCGAGCGTGCCTCGGGTAAGGAGCATCTGCCTTGAGCCCATGAGCTCAGTTGTTCAGGGCGCCGGCGGTGATCCACTCGCGGATGGTGTCGATCTCGCCCTGACTGAGCTGCCCGCCGATGGGCATGCGCGGGCCCGTGCCACCTACTTGACCAAAGGTGCCCTGGATCATGTGCACCAGGTAGCTCTGGTCTGGCTGCCCCGGCTCAATGCGGTCCATCGTGGGAACCTGACCGGAAGGCACGTTCACGGTGTTCCCGTGGGTCTGTCCGCTGGTCATGTTGAGGCCGAATGGGGGCGATGCGTTACCGATGTGACAGCTCGCTCCAGTGCAGTTCGCATTGAGGATCGGCTGAACGCTGCCGGAAAGGGTCGGCGTACCGCCGACCATACCGCCACCGTTGCCGCCGCCGTTGTCGCCACCGTCGGGGCCGCTGCTATCGGAGCAGGCGAGACCGCCCACGAGCAGCAACGCGAGAGCGAGACCTGT
>JBDGXT010000141.1:0-11420 GCA_039584455.1 Gemmatimonadota bacterium | reverse complement strand
CGGGATCTCGCCGAAGTCCTGCTGGCGCCGCGCGTTGTTGAGCCGCAAGCCGTCCTGGATCAGCAGGACCCGCTGGCCCCGCTGCCCGCGTATGCTGGGCCGCACCTGGTTGGCACCGACCCCCGAAACGTCCAGCCCGGGCATGCGGCTGAACAGATCGGCGGCCGAGTTGGGCTTCAGCTCCAGGAGGTCGGTCGCGTCCATGATCCCGACCGCAGCGGGCGTCAGGAACACGTCCTTCTCGCTACGGGTGGCAGTGACCGCCACCGGAGTGAGTCGAACGGGGTTCTCCCTGTTGCGCGCCGTGGTATCGGGCTGTTGGCCGGGTGCTTGTGACTGCTGCGCACGCAATGGCGTGCAGTGGTTAGGCCAGAACGACCGACCGGAGCGGCAGCTAGGGGAGGGGGGCGCCACCGCTCCGGACCGGGTACTGATTACCGAGCGGAATTATGGGCGATGAACCCAGGCGAGGGAATTCGGAGTTGTACGGAGAGGCCCTCCGGGGAACTACGGAGTGCGGCTGACGCCCTCGATCATGCCGTTTTCCGGGTGGTTTCGAGGGTGTTTAGGCACACCTAATCACTGATCAGCCCCACCTCGATCGCGAACCGGGTGAGTCCGGCCACCGTGTGGATACGGAGCTTGCGCATGAGGCTCTCGCGGTGGGTCTCCACCGTGCGGGGGCTGATGCCGAGCTCGCCCGCGATCTCCTTGTTGGTGCGGCCGTCGGCGATGAGGGTCAGCACTTCGCGCTCCCGCGGCGTCAGCAGTCCCAGGTTGCCTCGCCGCTGCTCCTCCTCCAGCTCCCCTCGCAGCGCCGCGCTCAGCTTCTGGGCCACGGCCGGCGCAAAGTAGGCGTCACCCTGCTGCACCGTGCGCACGGCTTCCCGCACTTCTGCCGGCCCGGCGTCCTTGAGCAGGTAGCCGCTGGCGCCCGCGCGAACCGCCTCCAGCACGTACTCAGTGCGGTCGTGCATGCTGAGGATGAGCACGCGGGTGGACGGAAGGCGCTGCCGCAGCCGCCCGGCCACCTGGAGGCCCGACTGCCCCGGCATGGTGACGTCCAGCAGCACCACGTCGGGCTCGTGCTGCTCCGCCAGGACCATCGCCTCGGCGCCGTCCCCGGCCTCACCCACGACCTCGAAACCGGGGGTGCCCTCCAGCACGCTGCGGATGCCCTCACGCACTACCGCGTGGTCATCCACCACGAGAACGCGGATCAGTTCCGCACTCATCCGGTCCCTTCCCCACCGAGTGGGATGCGCACCTCGAGCTCCACGCCCTCGTCCGAGGCACCGCTCAGCGCCACGGACCCACCCAGTGCGTTGATGCGCTCTCGCATACCGGCGAGACCCATGTGCCCCCGCCGCTCCAGCTCCTGCGGTCCCTCGCTCGGCGGCCCCCGACCGTCGTCTCGCACACTCAGCACCAGGCGGCCCTCGTCGAGGCTCAGGCGCACCGTGATCGACTGTGCCTCGGCGTGCCGCGCCACGTTGGAGAGACCCTCCTGCAGCGCGCGGAACAGTGCCACCTCAGCCTCATTGCTCAGATTCGGCAGTTCCTCCGGCGCGCTCACGCGTGTGTAGAGGCCACTCTGCTCGCCGAAGTCGTGTACCAGCGCTCGCAGCGCCGGCAGCAGACCGAGATCGTCGAGCAGCGACGGCCGCAGATCGTTGGTGACGTTGCGAATGCTGCGAATCCCCTTGTCCATGAGGGCCAGGGCGTCATCGAGCTGCCTCGCATCGTCCTCGCTCGCCGACTCCTGCATCACGCCGAGCTTGAGGCGCACCGCCGAGAACACCTGCCCGGTCTCGTCATGCAGCTCTCGGGAGAGGCGATGGCGCTCCTCTTCGTGCTGCTGCACCATGCGGGCGGCGAGCCGCTCCAGCTCGTGGCTGCGCTCCGCCAGTCGCTGATAGAGATCCGCGCTCTCGAGGGCCGCTCCCATCTGCTGCCCCAGCGCTACGAGGAAGCGGTCGTCCAGCGCGGCGAACGGATCACGCGCGTCGCCCACGATGAGGAATGCTCCCGCCACGCTCGCTCCCTTGAAGATGGGAAGCGCCGCAGCGTATGCGTACCACCCGTCCCGTCGTGCTCGCCTGGGCGTGTCGTCCCGCACGAACTCCGGGCGTTGCGTCACCACCGCCTGCGCTACGGCCCGTGCGCCGGCGCCCACCGATTCTTCCCTGGGCCATCCGGCGCAGAGTCCTGCGCCCGCCGCGAGCCGACCTTCCCCATTCTGCAGCAGGTACATGGCGCTGCCCCGCACACCCGGCAGTGTCAACGGGCGCTCCAACAGGCGCCCCAATACCTCGTCGCCGCGCCCGGCCCGTTGCAGGTCGCTCGACATCGCCGAGAGCGTGCCGAGGCCACGGCGCACATCCTCCAACACCAACAGCAGGATTCCCACGCCGAGCGCCAGCTCGAACACGATGTCCAGGTAGTAGCCCCACGGGTTCCACACGCCGCGCGCGCGCAGCCACGGATAGTCGAGGTGGTGCAGGCTCCACAGGAAGAGCGCCACGGCAAGTACCACGGCCCCAGCCGATCTCACCAGGAGGTGGTACCGCAGGAACACCCAGCCGGTCCACAGCGTCGCCACGCTGAGGAACAGCACCGCGGGTCCGGCGGCCAGCAGGAAGTTGTCCAACCGGTAGAGCGCAGCCCCTGCGAGAACACCAGGGCCGCCCACAGTAGCGCCAGCGCCGTCCACCCGGTGATGACCTGGTGCCAGTAGAGCCACACCGGTGCGGACATGAGCACGAAGCTGAGAATCGCGCCGAGGCGCACCGCGTACAGCGCCCACGCCAGGGCCAGCCAGCCAAAGTACCGCTGATACAGAAACGCGCAGACCAACACCAGGCCCAGCGTGATCGCCGTCTGGAGAAACGCTGCCGCCAGCTCGGAGGTCGCGCTGGCGGGGACGGTCAGGTCCAAACCCTGGAGCAGGAAGAGCGGCATGGAGAAGAAGAATAGCTCCGGCCGCGTCACCTCGCACGATGGCACCTCACCCGAGAATGACAACGGAGAGCCCTTTCGGGCTCTCCGCTCTCGTTCGTCTCTCCAGTCGGTGTTACGGCTTGGTCTTCACCGGCGGCGCGGGACGCGGCGGGAAGCCCACCGGCTCGGCTTCGATCGTCTGCATGATCTCCGCGATGGCGCGGTCGAGCTGCAGATCCCTGCCCTCCACCAGCGACGTGGGCGTGTTGGCCACCTCGATGTCCGGCTCCACGCCGTGGTTCTCCATGACCCACGAGCCGTCCACGTGGTTCTCGCCGTACTGCGGCACGAACACGTTGCCGCCGTCGATCAGGGAACCGTGCCCGCTGATGCCGATCACGCCACCCCACGTGCGCTTCCCGATCAGTGGGCCGAGACCTGCCTGACGGAACATCCACGGAAAGATGTCGCCGTCCGACGCGGAGGTCTCGTTGATCAGCGCGACCATGTGGCCGAGGAACACCGAGTTCGGGTAGGTGCCAGGCCACTCGAAGGTGCGGTTGAAGCCCAACCCCAGCAGCTCGCGCCGCAGCCGGTCGATGACCATCTGCGACACATTGCCGCCGCCGTTGCCACGCACGTCCACGATCAGGCCTTCCTTGCGGATCTGACCGTAGTACCACTTGATGAACTCGCGGATGCCGTCCGAACCCATGTCGGGCAGATGCAGGTACCCTACTCGGCCATTCGTCTGCTGCGTCACGTAGTCCCGCTTCTCAGCGACCCATGTGAAGTACCGCAGCGAGTTCTCGTTGGTGCGTGGATTGACGGTCACCTCCCGGGCGCCGTTCGTGTTGGGCCGGCTGTTCACGGTGAGCGTGACCGGGTGACCGGCCTTGTGGCGCAACATGCGGTACGGGTTCTCGGGCGCCATCAGGTCCTGCCCGTCGATGGCCAGGATGTAGTCGCCGACGCTCACGTTCACGCCGAGCTCCGTGAGGGGCACGCGGTAGCGCGCCTCGTCGTTCTGGCCCCGATAGACCTGCGCGATGCGATAGCGGCCCGAGTTCTCGTCCAGCTCGAAGCGGGCACCCAACAGCGCCACCCGAGCCCGATCGGGTGTCTCCCAGTCTCCGCCCTGGATGTACGCGTGTGACACGGACAGCTCGGCTACCATCTCGCCCAGCACGTAGTTGAGGTCCGACCGGTGGGCCACGTGCTCGAGCTGCTGCACGTACTGCGCCCGCAGCGCCTCCCAGTCGTAGCCGTGCATGTTCTCGACGTAGAACCAGTCACGGAAGCGGCGCCACACCTCGTGGAAGATCTGCTCCCACTCCTGCGCGGGGATCCGGTTCACCATGAGACCCGCCGTGGAGACGGTCTTGCCGTCGCCACCGTTCGGCTTCACGTCGTACAGCTTGAAGCTCTGGCCGTGACGGATGAGCGCCTTCTTGCCGTCCTGCGAGATGGCGCCCCCGTTGATGTCCGCGGCCAGCGTGGACTCCTTGCGGTCCTTCAGCGAGTAGATCTTGAGATCCGTATCGATATCGGGTGAGCGCCCGTAGTAGAACGGCGTCCCCCGCACGTACACCAGATGGCCCTCGATGGCTGCGAGCCCGAAGTAGTTGTCGTCCTCCACCGGGACCCGCACCACGCGCTCCGCGAGGCCATCGAACTGGATGGTGATGTAGCCCTCGGCCTCTTCGTCATCGTCGTCATCCTTCTCCTCTTCCCCGAGCGACACCTCGTCGCTCTGGGGCGGGAAGGGATGCTTCACATCGCTCCGCAACGCCAGGGCATAGATCCCCGACTCCCGGTCCACGGCATAGTTGAACTCGAAGGATCCGATTTGTGGCGCGAAGGCCCGATCGGCGATGTAGTACAGGTAGTCGCCGCCCGCCCCCCATGCTGGGCTGAACTCGTTGAAGTACTCGCCGGTCACGCGCCGCAGCTGCTGTTCCGCCACGCTGTAGACGTAGATCGAGTTGAACCCGCTGGGGTCCGACAGCGTGAAGGCCAGGAAGCCGCCGTTGGGCGACCAGGTGTAATCGGTCACCTGCCCCTGCGGCTCGTTGGCGATCTCGGTCACGCGCTTCGACTCGACCTCGACGAGCCAGATCCGCCCCTCCTTATCGCTCGACACGAGGTACTTCCCGTCGGGCGACCACTCCGGTGCGTAGCGCATGCCGGTGGCCGCGCCGTTGGTCGTGAGCAGTACCGGCGCGCCCGAGCCGTCCTGATTGATCCAGTAGAGCTCCTCCTCGCCGCTCATGTCGCTGATGAAGGCGATCTTGGAGCCATCCGGCGACCAGCGCGCGTGTTTGTCGTGCGCGTTGGAGGAGTTGGTGAGGTTACGGGTCGGACCCTTCTCGATCGGCGCCGTGAACACGTCGCCGCGGGCCACGAACAGGGCGCGCTCGCCCTTGGGGCTCAGGCCCCAGCCCTCGATGTTGCGCGCGGCGCTCACCCGGCTGGGCCGCATGGCCACGCCGTCGTCGGGCACGGTGATGGAGATCTTGGTGGAAGTCCCGCCGGCGATGTCGAAGATGTTGAGCTCGCCGTCCAGCTCGTAGACGATGCGGCCGCTGCCGTCGTCGCTGGGCCAGCGCACGTCCCACGTGGCGCTCTGGGTGAGCTGGCTGGTCTGGCGCGTCGCGGGATCGTACGAGTAGAGATTGAGGGTGCCGTCCCGATCGGACGTAAAGTAGATCCTGTCGCCCACCCACATGGGATCGCGATCGGCGCGCACGTGGTCGGTGATCTGCTCCGCGTCGTTGCTCGCCAGGTCAAAGATCCACAGGTCCTGGGCCCAGCCGCCCTGGTAGCGCTTCCAGGTGCGGAAGTCGCGGAACAGCGGCGAGTAGACCACCTGCCGGCCGTCCGGCGCCAGCGCGCCCGCGCCGGCGACCCGCATGGGCAGCGCCGTGGGCAAGCCACCCTCGTACGAAACCGTGTACAGGCGCGGATCGCCGATGTCCCAGTTGTCCCGCAGGGAGCGGAACAGCACCGCGCTGCCGTCGGGCGTCCAGCCGTACACGTGGTTGTCGTAACCCCAGCGCGGGGCCATCGGCCCACGGGCCGGGTAGAAGGTGAGTTGCTTTGGCACCCCACCCGTCGCCGGCATCACGTACACCTGCTCATCCCCATCGTACTGGCCCGTGAACGCGATCCAGCGGCCGGCCGTCGGGAGAGAACTTGGCAAACATCTCCTGTCCCGGATGCGCGGTGAGCCGCGTAGCCGAGCCGCCCGCGGCGGAGGCTAGCCACAGGTCGCCGCCATAGCTGAACACGACCTGGTCACCGTGGACATCGGGGAATCGGAGGAGCTTCGTCTGGGCGTGGGTGATGGCTGGCAGGATCAGGGCCGCCGCCAAGGCCAGGCGGAGGCTGCGAGAGAGAGCAATGATCATGGTTCCTCAGGGTTGTCTGACTACCACAGGTACGGATATCGTCGGCGGGAGGTTGCAGGCGCGACTGCGAGCGTCGGGGTCCTGGCTCGCCGCGGCACCGGCCGCTCAGAGCAGTTGGCGCACCAGCACGACCAGCGCCGTGATACTCGAGACCGTGAGCACGGCCGGCCGGATGTAGCCCCGATCGAACACCCTCGCCGTATGCCGCGACAGCAGGAACCCCAGAAGGGTACCCGGCAGGAGCATGGCGGCCAAGATGAGCTCCTGCCGGCCGAACCGCCCCACGAAGTGCAGGGCCGTGAGGGACAAGAGAATGCCCACCACGAAGAAGCCCGACATGGTGCCGCGCAGCCGCTCGCCCGACTTGTGCTGGTAGAGGAGAGCCATGGGTGGCCCCCCGATGGAGACTGTGGTCGCCATGAAGCCGGAGAGCGTGCCCGCTCCCAGCAGCGTGCCCGGCTTCGGCTCCAGCTCGAGTCCGGAGGCGCTCAGGGCGACCGCCACCAGGATGAGCACCCCAAAGATCAACTCGATGCGCTCGGGCGAGACGATGGCCAGCACCGCAGCCGCGATCGCGACACCGACGAACCGACCGGTGAGGGCCCACTTGAGGTCTCCCCACCTGACGCCCCTCCTGTTCCGGACCGCCAGCAGGAGCACGTACACGATGGAAGTACCCAGCAACGGCCCCGGCACGAGCCGCGGATCGATGAGGATGAGCATCGGCACCGCCAGCAGACCCATGCCGAAGCCCACGGTGCCCTGCAATGTGGCACCGAGCGTCACGATCACCGTGACGAGCGCGAACGCGAGTGGGCTCAAGCGGGCCGCGCCGGGGAAATCATGCCTCCTGGTACCGGGTGGCAGACCAGATCAGAATCCCGACAATCACCCCGATGGTCGCGAGGGCCAGCAGCTGAACCGCCGCCTCCGGGATGTTGGGCGGGAAGCCCTCGATCGGTTGGCCGCCTCGCGCCGCGACCCACAGGGCGAGCACCACACCCGTCAGACCACCACCACCCACGAGGCCGGAGCCGAACAGCACCCCTTGCTCACGCCGCCGCTCGGCTTCCTCCGGCGCCTGGTTGCGGGTGAGGAAGTAGCGCGTCAGGCCGCCGACGAACACCGCGCCCATCGTGGAAAGCGGCAGGTACACGCCCACCGCGAAGGCCAGCACCGGGATCTTGAAGAAGGAGGCGACTACCCCTATGCCTACTCCGATGAGGATGAAGGCCCACGGCAGGCTCTGATCCAGCACGCCGTCGATCACCAGCCGCATCAGCATGGCCTGCGGCGCCGGCAGCTCGGCGCCGCCCAGGCCGCCCTCCACGTTGTTGTGCAGCAGCGCCACCACCAGCGTCACGACGCCCGCCGAGGTGATCACCCCGGCCAACTCCCCGATCTGCTGCAGGCGCGGCGTGGCGCCGAGCACGAATCCCGTCTTTAGATCTTGCGATGTGTCACCGGCAATGGAGGCAGCGATGCACACCGCCGTGCCCACCATCAGCGCCGTCGCCCTCCCGGCCATGTCGGTCCAGCCCGCCAGGTAGAAGATCAGGCTCACGCCGAGCAGGGTCGCGATAGTCATTCCCGACGTGGGGTTGGACGTCACACCCACCAGGCCCACGATGCGCGAGCTCACCGTGACGAAGAAGAAGGCGAAGATGGCGATGAGCACCGACGCCACCAACCGTACCGGTATCGAGTCGATGTAGCCCAGGATCCCCGGCACGAACGTCAAGATCGCGAGAATCGCGGCGATCCAGACAAGCACCGTCTTGAAGGACAGGTCGCGGTCGGTGCGATCCACACTACCCTGGTCGATGTTCGCCGTGATCTGTTTGAGCCCCAACTTGAACGACTCGATCATGGTGGGGATCGAGCGGATCAGGGTGATGATGCCGCCCGTGGCCACCGCGCCGGCCCCGATGTAGCGCACGTAGCGGTGCCAGATCTCGCTGGCGGCCATGTCGCGGATGAGCAATTCGGTCTCGGGGTAGAGCGGCTCGGTGAGCCCCTGCCCCCACAGGTAGATGGCGGGGATTATCACCAGCGCCGAAAGGGCGCCACCCGCCACCATGACCGTGGCGATGCGGATGCCAAGGATGTAGCCCACCCCGATGAGCGGCGGCGACACGCTGGCGGAGACGCTGGCCCGGTACGCAAAGTCCACGTGGAACGTGCGGGTCACGAATCGGAAGCCGTTCGTGATCAGCTGGAACAGCATGCCGACGCCAATGCCCCAGAACACCGGGTGGGCCTGCTTGCCGCCGCCCTCGGCGGCGACCAGCACTTCGGCGCACGCCATCCCCTCGGGGTACGGCAGCCTGCCGTGCTCGCGCTTGATGAGATAGCGGCGCAGCGGGACCATTGCGAGCACACCAATCAGCCCGCCACACATCGCCAGCAGCGTGGTTTGCCGCCACGCCGGGCTCATCCCCCACATGAACAGCGCCGGGATGGTGAACAGCACGCCCGACGCCACCGACGAGCTGGCAGACCCGATGGTCTGGGACATGTTGCTCTCGAGGATGCTGTGTCTCAGCCCGAATGCGGTGAACAGTCGAAACGCCACGACCGTGAGCACTGCCACCGGAATCGAGGTGCTGATGGTGAGCCCCGCCATCAAGCCGAGGTAGGTGTTGGCCGCCCCGAACACCACCCCGAGCAGCGCGCCCGAGATCACCGCCTTGACCGTGAGCTCGGTGAGGGTCTGTCCCTGGGTGAGGGGAACGAACCGCTCGCCTTCCTGGAGCTGGTACGCCGTGGAGGGAAGCTTCCGGCCGTTCATCTACGGGGCTCCTTGAAGGAGGGTCCGCACGACACCGCAGCCACACCGGGAGGGGAGACGCCGCGAATCTTGGGCCGCGGGACCGAGGACCGCAACCCAGGCCTGCGGACGCAGAACGGCCGCCCGACACAGTACCGGGCGGCCGCGTGCGGATCGGCGCGTGCCTGGCGTCTACGGCTCCGCGGAGCGCCGCGTCCGCATGATGATCGCCAGCGCGACCACCAGCAACACGAGCACGGCCGCCACCAGCTGGATCAGGCGCCAGAAGATGTGATCCACCAGGTTCTCCGAGTGATCGATCGCGCGTGTGACGATGCTGTCCATCGCTGCCAGTGCGGCGATGCGCTCAAGGGTGATGGCGTCCAGCACGGCCAACCGTTCCCGAACCACGGCCTCGAGCAGCGCCACCCGCTCGGCGGTCACCGCGTCCAGCGTCTCGAGGCGCATGGCATCAATCGACCGGGTGAGCGTGGCCAACTCCGAGTGGAGCGCCTCCAACACGGCGGCCCGCTCATCGCTCACCAGCGGGGGGAGCGTGTCGGCCAGCGCCGCGATGCGGTCGAGCGATGAGCGCACGCTGGTCAACGTGCTGTCGACGACCGGCATGCGCGCCAGGTCGTACGCCAACAACTCGAGGTTCCAGCGCAGCTCCTTGCCCAGCGCGTCGTTGATTGCGCTGGCGCGGTCGGCCACGTCACGCATACTCCAGTACGTCGCCCCAATGGCGCCACCGATGCCGCCGCCCATTGCGCGCAGCGTGGTCGTATCGGCCGCCATCACGGAGGTGCGATTGAGCGTGGAGGCATCGATGGGATGGTCGGCGGCGAAGCGCACCAACCTGGGCTCGAACGCGGTCACGGCCGCTTCCCCGGCCACCCGGACCGTCAGCTCACGGGCCTTCCGCTCCTGCTCCTGGAGCATCCGGATCGCCGCAGCGCGATGGTCACCCGGGAGGATGTCATAGCGGGGCGGTGGCGACTCGACGAACGAGCGTAGCTGCACCGTGTACAGCCAGACATCCACGAGCGCCAGGAGCGGATCCGAGATCAGCGCGGCCTCGCGGATGTTCCTGACGGCGACGGACTGCCACAGCAGCGCTCGGTACTGCACCTCGGGGTCGGAGGAGGCTGATCGGATGCTGTCCCCCAACGCCTCCGTGGCATGGCCGAAATCCGTGGCGAACTGCAGCACCATCTCTCTGAGCTGCGTGGCCGTCACGGTCTCGACTCCCACGCGCTTCATGGTGGGCGTTTGCGACGGGACGCTCATGCAGGCCGCCGCGAGCAGGACGAGCAGCGCGAGCGTCCTACGGCAGTACGCCATGAGTCTGTTCGACATCACCGCCTCCTCCCACCGCTGCGCGACCGGGAGCCGCTGCTACCGCGCGCCCGATTGTAGTTCTGTGTGCGCTGCGACCCACGCTGGCGTGCCTGATAGTCGCTGCTCAAACCGGACGATCCCTGCGACGGACGGGAGGAGGGCTGCTGCGGTCGCTGGCCCGCCCGACCGCGGGTCTGCCCGCCCGCCCCCGTGTTGGGACGTTCGCTGCGGTTCCCCCAACTCCCTCCCTCGCGCCGCTGCCACGACCCGTCCTGGTTGCGTCGGTGCACGTTGCCGTTCCGGTCGGCGTACACGTTGTTGGAGCGGTCGCGGGCCACGTTCGGCTGTCGCCGGTCCGTGGGCCGCGCGCGATCGGCAGTTCGGGCGCGGTTCGCCTGCGACCGATACATGTTGCTGCGCCGGTGCGCGTCGCTCCGCCCGGCGTAGTAGCCCGCCCGGTAGCCGCTGCGCCAGCCGCGGTGATACCCGTGGCGGTAGCCGCGGTACCCCCTGGGGCCCCACCAGCCACCGCGGTACCAGCCGCCGAACCCGACGTGGAACCGGAAGGGTCCCGCCCCGTAGCTGAAGCCGAAACTCCAACCCCACCAGGGATTCCAGTGCACGTGGAACCCCCATGTGACCGGGCGTGGGTAGTAGTAGCGGCCGTACCACGGCCGGTACCACCAGCCGGTGCCGTATACGATGGTCGGGCCGTACACGTAGCTGTACGTGTACCCCGGATAGTACCCCACGTACACCACGTCGGGCGTCGAGTCGTACACGTAGACGTAGGTGACGTTGTAGTTGGGATTGGTGGACGGGATCGTGTAGATCTCCTGCGGGATCGTCTCCGCCACCACCCAGGGCCCAGTTGGGCTACTCGAGACGAACCAGACCGCTTCGTCACACACGTAGTACTCGTCACCGACCTTGAGCACCTGCGATGCGGTGTTGACGGC
>JBDGXT010000140.1:0-5085 GCA_039584455.1 Gemmatimonadota bacterium | reverse complement strand
GGAGCCTTCGGGGTAGTACGGCGGGGCGAGGTCTGGCTGGAGGGGATGAACATCGCCGCGTATGAGTCGAGAGGGTATGCCGATCACGAACCCGAACGCCCGCGCAAAGTGCTCATGCACCGCCATGAGCTGCGACGCCTCATCGGCGCCGTCGAGCAGAAGGGGCTCACCCTGATTCCGCTCGACATCCATCTCAGCGAGGGTTGGGCGAAGGCGACCCTGGCGCTCGCCCAAGGCAAGAAGCGCCACGACAAGCGCGAGGACCTGAAGCGCCGTCAGGCCGAGCGGGAAGCGGCGCGCGCCATGGGGCGGCGGCGATGACCGCGCTGATTGTGCTTGCCGCGCTCTCGCTGCTCGGTGCCCCACCGCCGGCCGCCACCGCACCGGCGATGATCGTGGTCGCCACGGCACGTGGCGAGTCGGCGGTGCCGGTGGCGACCCACCTGGGGCATCCGGCACTCTCCGCACCGCTGCTGGCGGAGGTCCTTCCCATGAGCGGCGTGGTGGACAATGGGTGGGCCGTGGTGGGCTTCGCCGACCAGCCGTTCCGCTTCCTGTTGGGTGCCCCCGTGCTGCTGCACCACAACCAGATCCTGCCCCTGGTTGGCGGCGCCTACGTCGTGCGCGACACCCTGTTCGTGCCGCTCCAGTGGCTGGCGGAGCACGTGCCGCGGCTGTTCCGGGAGGGATATCGCTATGACCCGCTCGCCGGCCGCTTCGAGGAGGCCCGTCTGGCTCCCGTGGTGACCGGCGCGAGCGCCGTGGTGCTCACTCCGGCTGCGATGCGGCCGCCCTCCGAACGTGCGCGGAGCAACGGCTTTCGCATGCAGCACCAGGTGGTGGTGGACGCGGGGCACGGCGGGGTCGACAACGGCAACCCGGGGAGGTACCTCCCCGCCGGTGTGAAGGAGAAGCACGTGACGCTCAGCATCTCCAAGCTGCTGCAGGCCGAGCTGGAGAGCCGCGGCGTCGACGTGATCATGACGCGCACCCGGGACACGCTCATCGATCTGCGAGACCGCGCACCCATGTGCCGTGCCGACTGCGATCTCTTCATCAGCGTGCACGTGAACAGCCTGCGACCGCGCCGCGGCTACGACCGTATCAACGGGGTGGAGACGTACTTCTTGGGAGAGGCGCTCAGCGCCGAGGCCCGGCGCGTTGCGGACATGGAGAACGAGGCGCTGCGCTACGAGACCGGCGACCCGAACGAGACCGACGACGCCCTCGAGTTCATCTTCAAGGACCTGCAGACGAACGAGTTCCTGCGGGAGTCGGCGCTCCTGGCCGACATCGTGCAGACCGCGACCGCCCGCGTGCACCCCGGCGAGGATCGGGGCGTGGCGCAGAACCGCTTCGTGGTGCTCGCGACGGCCACGCGGCCCGCCATCCTGCTGGAGACCGGCTTCGCCACCAACCGACGCGACGGAGTGTATCTCGCTTCCGCGGAGGGCCAGCGCGAGATCGCCAAGGCGGCAGCCGAGGGGATCGAGGAATACCTCAAGCGCTACGAAGAGAAGGTGCTGGCAGGCACGGGCCAATGACGCCACGGGGGCTCGGACGGGCCGGCTGGGTGCTGGTCGGGGTGGCCGCCGGGTGCGCGTATTACAACGGGCTCTACAACGCCAATCGACTGATGGACGAAGCCGAGACGGCCCGGGAGCAGGGCCGCTCGGGCGAAGCGCGCGCGCTCTACGCCCAGGCGGCCGTGAAGGCGGAGTCGGTGGCCGTGCGGTATCCCTCCAGCAAGTGGCGCGATGACGCGCTGCTCCTCTGGGGGCAGAGCTTGCGGAGGGGTGGGGAGTGTGACGAGGCGGTCCAGCCCCTTCAGTTGGCCGTGGACTCGAGTCCCGACCCGATGCTGCGGGAACGGGCCGCTCTGGACCTGGGGGCGTGCCGGGTCGTCATCGGAGAGTCCGACGCCGCGGTTCGGGTGCTCGCCCCGCTGGTCGGCGCCGGTGACTCGGTGGTAGCCGCCGGGGCGGCGCTGTGGAAGGGTCGGGCAGAGCTGGCGCGCGGCGCCTTCGCCGCCGCCGCCGAGGACCTCCTGCAAGCGCCACCGGACTCGGCGGCGTTCGATCTGGCGCGGGCATATGGTGCCGCGGACTCCGTGCGCGCCGCGCATAGGGTGTTGCAGGCCCAGCTCGCGGCTCCCTATGACGAGGACCGCTGGATTCCCACCCTCGACTTCCTGGCCGTGCGGGACGGTGAGGCCGCCACCGGCCTGACCGAGGCCCTGGTGGCACGCTCCGACCTCACCTCGGGGGAGCGGGCCCGCCTGCTCCTGGCCGATGGGGAGCGATGGGAGGCGATCGGCCAGCTGGACCGCGCGGCTGGACGCTACGCGGAGGCGGCGCACGCTGCTCCCGACTCGCTGGAGGAGGGTTTGGCCGGAGCACGGCTCGCGCTGGTGGATCTCAAGCGCGCCGCGGACCCGGACGAGCTGCCGGAGCTGTTGCGGCGGGTCCGCGAAGCGAGCCAGGCCGGTGGCGAGGCCGCCCGTATCGTCCGCCCAGCCGCGGCCGTGTTGCAGCCCGCCGCGCAAGCGCTCGAGCCCCCGGCCGGTGCGGACGACGACGTGCGCCTCTTCGGGGCAGCGGAGGCGCTGCGCGACTCGCTCGCGGCCCCGAGACTGGCGGCGGCACTCTTCTGGCGGATCCCCCAGGACCATCCGACCTCGTTCGTGGCGCCCAAGGCGCTGCTCGCGGCAGCGGCACTGGAGCCGGAGCGGGCGGCGGCGGCGCTGTCACTGCTGACCGACCGGTACGCGGGGTCGCCCTACGCGCTCGCGCTCTCCGGCGAGGCGGCCGACGCCTTCCGGGCCGCCGAGGATTCGCTACGGGTGCTGCGGGCCGCCGCGCGGAGGCAGCCGTGAGCGTGCCGATCGAGGCCTTCGGCACGACGTTCCAGAACCCCGTGCTGCTGGCAGCGGGCACGGCGGGGTTCGGGCGCGAGCTCGAGAACGTAATCGACCTCGACCGCCTCGGCGGGATAGTGACCAAGGCGGTGAGTCCCGAGCCGCGGGCGGGCCACGCCGCACCGCGGGTGGCGGAGTTCGGCGGCGGGATGCTCAACGCGATCGGGCTCGCCAATCCTGGCGTAGAGCACGTGGTCGAGCACGACCTGCCCTGGCTGGCGGAGCACCTGGTGCGGGCCCGCGTCCTGGTCAACGTGGTCGGGTTCGTGGTGGAGGATTATGAAGCGGTGGTGCGGCGGCTCGCGGACGCGGCGGTGATCACCGCCTTCGAGCTCAACGTCTCCTGCCCCAACACCGCCCGCGGTGGGGAGGAGTTCGGGGCCGACAACGAGATCCTCGCCGACCTCGTGCGCCGTTGCCGAGCCGCCACAGGGAGGCCACTGGTCGTGAAGCTCTCCCCCACGCTGACCGACATCGCGTCCACCGCAGAGGCCGCTGCCCAGGCCGGGGCCGACGGGTTTTCGCTGGTGAACACCATCCCGGGCACGCTGTTTCGACTCGGGGCCGAGGTGGCGCAGGCCCGGCTCGGCTACGGACAGGGTGGGGTGAGCGGTCCCGCCCTCCTGCCGGTGGGCGTGCTGGCCACGCGCCGGGTGCGGGAGCGCACCGGGCTCCCCGTGATCGGGGTGGGCGGCATCCGCACGCTCGAGGACATTGGTCAATACCTCGAGGCAGGCGCCAGCCTGGTGGCGATAGGGACCGCCGCCATGGCGAGCCCGCGCCTGCCCCAGCGCCTGGCCGAGGAGTGGAGGCGACGTGGCTGAGGTGATCGTCGCTCTGGACCTGCCTACGGCAGAGGATGCCCTGCGGCTGGTGGACCAGCTGGCGGGCCTTCGGTGGGCCAAGGTGGGGCCCGTGCTGTTCGTGCGGGAAGGGCCGGCGCTGGTGCGAGAGCTCAAGGCGCGGGAGATCAGCGTGTTCCTCGATCTCAAGTGGCACGACATCCCCAACACCGTGGCGGAGGCCGCCCGGCAGGCGGCGGCGCTCGAAGTGGACCTGGCCACGGTGCACACCTTGGGCGGTCGCGCCATGCTGGAGGCAGCCGTGGGGGCCGCGGGAGCGATGCGTCTCGCGGCGGTCACCGTGCTCACCTCCCACACCCCCGAGACCTACGCGGAGGTGGTGGGGCGGGGTGCGGCCTCCGAGGTCTTGAGCGAAGCCGTCCGCCTGGCTAGGCTCGCTGTCGGCGCAGGGGTCGGGGCGCTGGTGACGTCGCCCCACGAGGCGGCAGTCGTGGCCGAGGTGGCGGGGCCCGACCGGTGGCTGGTAGTGCCGGGCATCCGTCCCGCGGGGAGCGCGGCCGACGATCAGAAGCGGGCCGCGACGCCCCGGGAGGCGGTAGCCGCCGGCGCGACCCACCTCGTGGTGGGCCGACCCGTCACGAGGGCCGAACGCCCGGCGGCGGTGTACCAGGAATTGTGCGAGGCGGCATCGTAAAGGGGGCGATCATGGGCGGACGGCGATGGTATCTGGGGTCACTGGCGGCCTGCGTGCTGGCCGTCGCCCCGGCCGGGGCCCAGGAGGTCCGGCAGATCGACTATGAGCTGGACGTGGCCGTGGCGCGCGCCCGGGCCGCCTGGATCGAGCACGATGTCCAGGCCCTGATCGTGGGCAGCGACACGGTACGGCTGCGCATCCCCGGGGTCACGGTTTCCGCCTCGCTCCAGCCGGAACAGGCGGCCCGGCTGCTGGATGGCTACCTCGACCCGGCCCAGGAGCGCAGCTTCGAGCTGGTTGGCGTGCGCCGCATGGCGGACGACCACGCCTACGCCGAGATCGCGCGCCGCTACGTGGTGAAGGGGACCGAGGAGGAGCTGGGGGAGACGGTGTTCCTCGGGTTCCGGCATCTGGACGGTGCCTGGCGGCTGCGGGAGGTCCGCGTAACGCCGTAACCGCCCGTTGCATCCCGCCTTACCCCCCTCTATATTTCCAGGCTCGTTTCCAACTCATTGCAGGGAGCGGCCTTGAAAGTCCGTTCGAGCGTCAAGCCGATTTGCGAACACTGCAAGGTGATCCGGCGCAAGGGTGTCACGCTGGTCATCTGCAAGCGCAATCCGAAACACAAGCAACGGCAGGGCTAACGCATGGCACGAATTGCTGGTGTCGAT
>JBDGXT010000005.1:0-17859 GCA_039584455.1 Gemmatimonadota bacterium | reverse complement strand
TCCGACTTCCCCCCGCTCGGGCGATGGCGTGGGCGACGTGAGCGGCGTAGGAGATGCCCACGACGACGGTGAGCGGAAGCGCGACGGCCGTTGCACTCGATACCGGCACGCCGGTCAGAGCCAGCCCGGCGAGGAGCACCATGAGGCTAGCAGCCACGGTTGCCACTGCCGCCAAGCTCCGCCAGCCGATCAGCACCAGTAGCGTGACGCCAACGGCCGCCAAGGCAAGCGGAACCGTGCTCCCAAGCTCGTCACGGAGCAGCCGATCGAGTGCCACATCAGTGGCTGGCTGTCCAGCAAGGTGGATCTCGGATCCGGGCGGCAGCAGCGCTTCGGCCGCGTCCCGCAGCGAGGCAACAAAGGACGGCATCGAGGACGACGTACACCAGTGCGGTCCTGCCATCGCGGCCGACGACGGCATTTCGCAGTCCAGCGAGCAAACGCCCCCCGAACGGCCCCACGGCCTGCCGCAGCGCCTGTACGTGCGAAACGCCCAGAACTTGGGCGACCCCCGGCTGATCTTGGATCCATTGGTCGAGCACGACCGCTGCGGGCTCCAGCGCTGTTCCTGCGTCCGCCGGCACCGTAAGGCCCACCAGCAGAACGTCGCGATCGCCGAACTGTTGGCCGGTGAATGTCCACAGCTGGTGCGCTGGTGGATCGGGCGACACCGTCCACAGACCACGGGGGTTCTGCACGACGAGATGCAAGCTGGTGATCCACGCAGCGGCGCAGACGACCACGGTCCACGTTGTCAGTGCGGCGACTCGCGTCGACATCACCTGCCTGTCCATGCCCGCACTGCCAAACGGCCAGAGCCACAGACGGCTTTCCGAACGCTCGACGCCCGACCATATCGCGAACTGGCGACACGCTGCCCACCGTGCGGTCGGCGCAAACGGCGACCCTTCTCTGTGACTCCCGCCATGACATCGGCTGGTGGGGATGCTCGGGCACCGGCCGAGGCCCCGTCGTTCGATCGGACGCTCACGCCATTCCCGCAGTCCCCGAGGGTGCGCAGTCGACAGCGCCGCGCCGTCTGTTCACGAGGAGCCGTCGTAGCGGGAGATTCTCGAGGACGGCGAGGGGATGCAGCAGGTACCGCTCCACCTCGACGTAGCAGGCGAGGAAACAGCGGTGCGCGCAGGCCGGATCGGAGATCCACTCCGCCTCCTGCTGCATGAGGGCGCAGAGATTCGGATACTCTTGGAGGTACACGTGCCGGTGCATCATCCGCTGGCATGGCAGGTACACCCGCCCATCGGGCTCCACGCGCGGCGACACCAGCGGGAAGCACCGGTGGGGGATAAAGTCTCGAATGGCCCGCAGGTAGCTTGCCGAGCAGAACACCGGCCGCTCCTGTGCTTTGGCCGAGAGGAGCCGGTTCAGCAGCGCCACATACGTCCTGTTTCCCGGCAGGTCGGGGTGCGGATCGAATCGCCCGTGCTCCGGCGAGAGGCTGAGTTGCGCACCGAGCTCCTCGCAGAGCGCGAGGATGTCCTCAATCCCATCAATGGTCTCAGGTGCCACGACGGTGTGCAGACTCAACAGGAAGCCGTGCTCGCGCGACAACTCGGCCGCTCGCCGCACGGCGGCGAGAATCCGCGGCGTGGCGTTTCGGACGCCGCACATCACGTCGCTCGTCTCAGCATGGAGGGAGTCCAGGCTGATGACGACGTGATCCAGCAGGTGGAGGTCGGCGGCCACGCGATCGAGCATGAGACCGTTCGTGCTGAGCAGCAGCGGCCGGAACGCCAGCTCCCGCGCGCGGCGCAGCACGGCCGAGATGCCGGGATACATGAGCGGCTCGCCCCCGGTGATGTTGAGTGCCGGGTTGTGCGGCCGGATCTTGTCGAGCAGCGCCACCGCCTCGTCGACCGGGAGGCTCGGCTCGTCGCCCGGTGGATAGCAGTAGCGGCACCTGAGGTTACAGCCCTTCGTGACGTAGAAGTTGGTCATCAACGGCCGGAACCATCGCGACCCGGAACGTACGCAGTACAGGTCGATCAGGAAGTTCACCGCCAGCTCGGCGTAGCCGAGTGTCCTACCCATTCGTGCCCCTCTGCGTCGATGTCCGGCCGATGGAGTCGCGCAGGGCGCGGAGCTGGCGATCACGGAGCGTCTCACTGGCAATAGGGGGCTGGTGCTCACCCTGTGCCAGCCGGCGGAGAACGAGGAGCCGCTGGAGCGCAGTGACGTTGGTGAGCGCGGCGAGCACCCAGACGACCGGCGCTAGCGGCACCGTCGCCACGTGGTCGAGCCGGACGCCGACCGTCGCCGCACCCAACGTGAGCCATCGGCTGAGCGGATCGTGCGCGGCACTCAGGACCAGCGCCGAGGCGATGAGCGTGACCCGGTCCTGCCGGCGCAGAATCCCAGTGCGGAACCCATAGCCGTACGCCTTGCCGAGGGCCATGAGGTAGCTCGACGTCATCGAGCCCACCAGCGCGAGGACCGCCGCGACGGCCGTGAAACCGTGCCCGTCATTCCAGAAGAAAACGGTCAGACCGAGGTAGACCGCGGCGTCCGCATAACGATCGAGCGTCGAGTCGAGAATCCCGCCGAACGTCGTGACCCGGCCGGTAAGGGCCGCAACCTTGCCGTCGCTGAAATCCAGAACGCCACCTACGACGATTAGAAGGAAGGCGCCAATCAAGTGCCCGAACGCGATGAGGATGCCTCCGGAAGCGGTGAGCACGAACGCCGTCACCGTGATCGCGTTCGGGTTCACCCGGGCGAGGATCAGCCGCCGGATGACCGGGGTCACGGACCGCGTGAAGCGGTCGTCTAGCCAGTCGGGGATGAGACCGCGAGCGACGCCCCTCGCCCGGTCGCCCGATCGTCCGTCTCCGTGCACGTCCGGCGTCATGGTGGCACCTCCGGTCCGGGTAGCAGCACGCGCATCGCGCGCCGGTCGAACGACCAGACCGCTGGCGCGCTGGCCGCCAACTCACCGTCGGCGAAGATCTCTCGCGGCGCTTCCGTTGCGACCTGCACGACCCGGCCGCGCCGCATCATGACCGATGGGCGCTCGGTGTGCGTCCCACGAAACACCTTGGGGAGCTCGCGCAGGAGGCGGCCGCGGGATACCCGGCCGACGAGGCACACGTCGAAGGCGCCATCGTCCATGATCGCCGAGGGGGCGATGCGCATCCCCCCGCCGTAGCACGGTCCGTTAGCGACCGCCACCATCGTGATCTCACCGTTCCACTTCCAGTCATCCACCGAAACCTCTACCGGGAACGGCCGAAACGCGGCCAGCGCACGCAGGACGCACACGACGTAGCCCGGAGTGCCACCCAGGTATCCGGCGCCGTCCCGCGCGAGCCGGTTCACGAGCGCATCGAACCCGAGGCAGGCGATCGAGCCGAACATGGTTCCGTTGACAACCGGAAGGTCGAGCCGCCGCACCTGAAGGCGCTCGCTCCGCAGCAGTGCTTCACCATCGCGGCGCGGGACGCCGAGGTTGCGCACGAAATCGTTGCCCCGCCCAGCGGGTAGCACCCCAAACGGCAGACCGCACTCGGCCAGAGCACGGAGCACCCCGTGCACCGTACCATCGCCACCCACGAGCACCACGCCCTCCACGTCCTCCTTGGGCGCCGCCCGGATCCGCTCGCCGGCCTCCGCGGCGCTGGCGGTGACTACCCACTCGACGTCGTGCGGCACCTCCTTTCGCGCGTGCAGGTGCGCGAACCGTCGCAGCGCTGCGCCGCGCCCGGCGTGCCGATTAACTAGTGCGAGCAGTCGCACCGCGACCCTCCTGCCAGACCCGGGCCCGCATGACAAAGCCCTCGAGCAGTCCGTGCGTGTGCTCCCCACGGCGCCCGTCGTATTGGAGGTGCAGAATGGGAAACCCGCCGAGGTCCGCGGACACGCGACCGCACAACGCCTCGACGATCCCTCCGACCATGCAGCCGAACGGCGAAACGTGGATGACGCCACCGACACCCTGTCGGAACAGGTCGATCGTGCGCCCGATGCCGACGATCGTCTCCCCCTCGAACGTGTCGGGTACGTAGGGCGCAGCGAGCTGGAACAGTTTCGTCACCGGCGGATACGCGGCGTTCGCGAGCCGGCCGCGTACGGCCCGTGTGAGGCGCGCCATCTCGAACCGCTGCAGCGCGTCGATAACACGGAGTAGCAGCCGCCGCTTCGTCTGCCGTTCGTATCGGCAATGGAGGCGGGCGGTCCAGTTCGTGTACAGCACCCACTCACAGAGGGAGGGATACCAGACCTCCGCACCAAGCTCCTCGAGCATGTCGGCCAGCGAGGCGTTCGCCGCAGCGTTGCAGCGCACGTAGTTCTCACCCAAGAGACCGATCGTCACGGGCGGTCGGCCGTTGCGCACCGGCACGTCTTCGAACCGGTCGAACGCGCGTCGCAGGACGCGCGGGAGGGGAGCACCCCGCTCGACGGCGGCGGCGAGCGTGCCAAGCTCCTCTCGGTAGCGTGCGTCGGCCTCCGCACGGTCGCACGCTCGTGCGCGACACTCCCGCCACTTCCGGAACAGCAGGTCCGTCGCGACGGTCCCATCCCATGCCCGACGCTGGAAGGCTGCGGGGACCATGCCGAACTTCTCGTAGAACTCTGGATCCTGGCTCGCGTTGAAGATCGGCACATCCGCATGTCCCCGCTCGTCGAGCACCGCGCGCTGCAGCCACGGGTACTGCCCCAAGCGGCACGGTCCGTCGCCCGCGATCATGAAGAACGCGGGCGCCGGGTCCTCGGGCCGGCGGTGCTTGAGATGCCGCAGCATGTCACCGAGGACGAACGCGCACGGGAGACATTCACCACCGTCGAGGGCCGCGCGTCCGAGCGCCACCGACTCCTCATCAGGCAACGGGAGCACTTCGGCGTCGACATCGCATGAGCGGAACGCCGCCGCGAAGGCAAGGGCATGATCCGACATGTAGGGGATGTACAGCCGGCGGGCATTCAGGTCCCGTCCCGCGACAGCGCCGGGTGCGGCGGGTGGGGCGGCGGCGGGCGCACGCCGCGACCCAAGGGTCCAGCGGAATGCCTCGACTCGCGTGTGGATGCCGTTGAACTCGCTGTGCTCGTCCACTTCGAGCTCGAGCGTCGGCACGTCTCCGAGTTCCCGGCGGAGCATGTGAAGGATGAACGAGTCGGGACCGCAACGGAAGCTCGACAGACTGATCGCCGCGACATCGCCTAGCCGTCGTAGCGCCTGCGCGGTCTGGAGTAGCCGCTTCCCATAGTACCAGTACATCCCGTGCAGATCGCCGCTCGCGAGCGGCTCGTCGCGCACCATTTCCATCGGCACGCCCGTGATGCCGACGTCGTCGAGCACTCGTGTCAGCCGGAGCCGTACCTGCGGGTCGCACACCGTGTAGGGGCGGGCCAAGATCACGGCCGTGCGGCGCGAGCGCCGTTCGGCCAACACCTCGTCTCCACGCCGCAGCATCTCGTCGCGAAACGCGGCCTGCGCGTCACAACCCGCCGCGAACGCCTCCTGCGTCACGTGCGCCGTGGCGCCGAGCTGCCTGCCCAGGACCACTATGTCTTGTTCGGCGATGTGTGGGAGCGAGAGCCGCAGCCGCGGGATTAGGAACTCGACCGGCTCGGTGACGAGGGCCCGCGTTGTGTACGGCCATCCCTGCACCGCTGGACACACGTGGTCAAGTCGCTCCGCCACGGTGCAGTCGCTGAGGCTGGCCATCGACGGGAGCAGGATGCGGCGCACACCAGCCGCAACGAGCTCTGCAACGTGACCGTAAGCGAAGGTGAGTGGGAGACACGTGCCGCGCCGCGCGAGTGCTGCGCCCCGCTCGAGCATCTGCCGGGTGGTCGGCAGCGAGAGCACGTAGGGCACGCCGAGGTGACCGAGAAACGCGGTCCAGAACGGAAGCTGCTCGTGGAACAGGAGCGCTCGCGGAATCCCGACCACGCCGTCGCTCCCCGGCGGGGCCTCCGCAATCCTGCGGGCGATCGCCTCGTCACGCTCGGCGAACAGGTCGGGCCGCGAGGCGGAGCGCTTCCCGTCGCCGCGGCCCTCGTACCGATCGCACAATCCCCCCGCAAAGAACCGACGGCGCGATGGCCCCTGAGTGACGTGTACCGTGCAGCGGTTGCTGCACCGCTGACAGCTGAAGCCGCGAGTGCGGACGCGAGTGAGATCGAGCACACCCGAACTGCGGAAGCGAGACGGGCCCTTCACGTGCCGCCTCGCCAGCAGGGCAACGCCGATCGCGCCCGCCGCGTCGTTGAACGGGTGGACCGTGACGTCACGTCCCAGCACGCTGCGGAGCGCCGCGACCACCGCGGTGTTCGCCGCCACTCCACCCTGAAAGACGATGTGCGTACCCTGCGGATGACAGCCGACGACCCGACCCAGATAGTTGCGCACGACGGCGTACGCGAGCCCGGCGGCGAGATCCTCGCGCGCACAACCCTCCTGCAGACGGCGCGCGATCTCGGACCCCACGAACACGGTGCAGCGCTCGCCAAGCTCGATCGGCGCTCGAGAGCGGAGCGCCTCTTCCCCGAACTCGCCGACGATGTCGATCCCGAGCAGCGTCGCCATCTCCTCGAGAAACGAACCTGTGCCCGCTGAGCAAACCTTGTTCATCTCGAAACCGACGACCGCCCCCTGCGCGAGGCGGATGTACTTCGCATCCTGCCCGCCGATGTCGAAGACCGCATCCGCGTTCGGGAAGAACCGGGTGCACCCTGCCGCATGCGCGGTGATCTCGTTCACCGCGAAATCGGCGCCTATCATCTCGGCCACCAACCGTCGCCCCGAGCCCGTGACTCCCACCGCGCTCGGGGAGACCGCCCCGTGGCGTGCTTCCAGAGTGCGCAACACGTCCGCGACCGCCGTGAGCGGATCGCCACGCGTCGGTACGGATCGCGTCTCCCGGACTTCCCCATCGGCATCGAGCCAGCCGAGGTTCGTGCTGGTCGATCCGATGTCGATGCCCATCACGCCGCCGTCACCCAACCCGCGACCTGTCGGGCTCGAAACCGCCACCCGGGAGGCCCGGGGGCGGCCGTTCGATGAAAGGGGCTCGAGCACGACGCGCGGCATCGGCGGCGGGGCAGAGGTAAGCACGCGCGCGATCGCGTCGGAGAGCGACAGCCCTGAAGGGTCGGCGTACCCACGCGCCGCCACGACCGCCCCGAAGGCGCCAGCAGACTCGTGCCGGCTGGGCACCACCAGCTCGTGCGGCTCCAGTTTGAGTGCCTCCTTCACGGCGCGCTGCATTCCCCGATTCGCCGCGACGCCCCCCACGAGTACCAGGGGTCGCCGGAACGGCACCGCACCGATGAGCTCTCCAGCGATGCTCTGCGCGATAGCGAGGCAGAGTGCGTAGGCAAGATCGTCGAGCGGGATCCCGTTCTGGTGCTTGTGCACCAGATCGGTCTTCGCGAACACGGCGCAGCGCCCGGCGATCTGGACCGTCCTCCGGGATGCAGCGGCGTGCCGCCCGAACTCGTCGATAGAGAGCCCGAAGCGGTGCGCCTCCTGCTCGAGGAAGGCACCCGTGCCCGCGGAGCAGGCGCCGTTGACGGCGAAGTCTTCGAGTAGACGACCGCCGCTCTCGGTGGGCGGGGAGAAGCGCAGGAAGGTCGAGTGCTCGCCCCCCAGCTCAAGCGCGGCACCCGAGTGCGGGACGAGCCGGCACACACCGCGGTATGCGGCCATGATCGAGCTGATCTCGCGCACGCCGAGCAGGCGGGCGTAGGCGTCGGCACGGGCGCCCGTGACGGCCGTAAGCACACATCCGTCTGTGGGCACGGCCTGTGCGAGCTCTTCGAGGACCACGCCGAGGCACGATTGCAGCCGGCCTCGGATGGGGCGGCACACGAAAGCGGCGAGCGAGCCGTCCGGACGCAGCGCGGCTGCCTTGAGGCCCACGGACCCAATGTCGAGCGCCGCTTCCATCCGCCGGCTCCTCATGCGTCGCTCCCGGCGCGGCCGTCCCGACGGCGCACGAGGTAGTCGCCGATCGCGAGCGCGTCGAGCCCGCCGCGAAGGAAGCACGCGACCGCGTCGGCCGGCGTGCATACAATCGGCTCGCGGGCACGGTTGAAGGAGGTGTTGAGCAGGACCGGCACACCGGTAAGGGCCCCGAACTCGCGCAGCAGCCTGTGATAGCGCGGGTGGTGTGTTTCGTGTACGACGTGGACGCGTGCCGACCCGTCCACATGTACGACTCCCGCGAGGCGCTGCCGCACGGCCTCGCGCGCGGGGTAGGTGACCACCATGAACGGTGCCGCGGTGTCGTCGGGAATGTCGAAGAACATGCTCGCGTCCTCGCTGAGCACGCTCGGGGCAAACGGCCGAAACGGCTCCCTGCCCTTGACGAGCGCGTTGATTCGGTCGCGCACCTCGACCGATGACGGCGTCGCCAAGATGCTGCGTGCGCCGAGGGCCCGTGGCCCCATCTCCATGCGGCCCTGGTACCAGCCCACGATCGCGCCGTCGGCGAGGAGCCGGGCCGTACGCGTCTCCACCGCGTCCGTGCGTTCCCAGACGAGTCCGTCCGTCGTCTCGAGCGCCTCCTCGATGCACGGCTCGCAGTACTCGGGTCCCCAGTAGGTGTGGGCAATGGGCTCTCGAGCAGTACCACCAGCGAGCGCGTGGTGTGCGTAGAGGGCCGCACCCAAGGCAGCCCCGTCGTCCGAAGCGGCGGGCTGCACGTAGAGGCGCCGGAACAGGCCGGATCGCACGATCGCGCCGTTCATGCATGCGTTGAGTCCGACGCCGCCCGCGACGCACAACCGGTCGAGTGGGAAGCGGGTCCGAAGATCCCGCAGCATGTGGAGCACGGCGCGCTCGAGCGCCCGTTGCAGGGCTGCGGCGACGTCTGCGCTCCGGCGGCTGCAGGCCCCGGGCTCCTCCACCGGTCCGAGGCGGGCGCGCAACCACTCGTACAGATCGGGACGGCTCATGCCCGCAGTCGACCACGTACCGTCGGGGCCGAGGGTCACCAGTTCCCCGACCACCGCGTCAAAGCGCTCGGGATCCCCGTAGGCCGCGAGGCCCATCGTCTTGTACTCGTCGCCGAACGTCCGGAACCCGAGATACGCGGTGACGAGCTGGTAGAGCGTGCCGAGAGAGCTGGGCAGGTACAGCTGGCCGTGTGGGGTGAGGCCCGCATCCGTCCCGATCGCCCAGAGCGCGCTCTCCTCTTCTCCATAGCCGTCCAGCGTGAGGCAGAGCGCGTTGTCGAACCCCGAGCTGTAGAACGCGCCGGCAGCGTGCGCAACGTGATGCGGGACGCTCACCACCCGCCCGGGGGGAATCGGACGCTCCGCGATCGTCTCGAGCTGTCCGTGCAGCACCTCGGGTGCGAGCCGATGCGCATAGGCGTCGGTGTATTCCCGCTCCAGCAACGCGTGGAGCGCGGGCTCGAGCGCGGCACCCACCCGCTCGAGGCGGGCTGCCACCGCCTCGGGGGTGAACCGGCAGTAGTGGGCGACGACATCCACGTCCGCCCACGTGCACCCCACCTCCTCGAGGCAGTAGCGGATCGCGCGACGCGGCAGCAGCGTGCGACCGGCAAGATTGAAGCCGTGCTTGTGACGGGTGAACCGCTCCTCGGCAACGCAGGCGACCAGTCGGCCGTCCACGAGGATTGCCGCAGCGGCGTCGTGCCCGATGAGACCGAGCGGGAAGTACTGGAGGGGAACCGTGCCGTGCCGGAACGTAAACGGTGCGTCGGGGGGCCCCTGCCCGGTGTACGGGTGAGTGTCCGTGGTGAATGACGCGTCCTCGAACCCGCTGATGCCCAAGACGATCATGGCAGACGCTCAACCATCGGGTCCGACGCGACAGCCGGAGACGAAGTAGTAGGCCGGTCGGAGTAAGCACTCAAGCGCGATTAGGCGCGTGCGGCGCGGCAGCGCGGCGAGGCGACCTTGCAGCAGCGGGTGCGTCGTGCAGTGCCCCGGATCCTCCGACACGCCGAACCAGTGCTCGAATGTGAGCCCGTGCGCGTCGAGCAGGGCGAAGATCTCCTCCAGCACCACCGGTCGCTCGTATGCCGGGAACATCTGGTCGGCGATCCACGCCGGGTGATCGATCAGCCACCGGACGCCCTCGGCGTCCGAGCCTCGCGGCGTGTAGAACCCCGACCCCACCGCGAACCGATCCCCCAGCTCCTCCAGAAACGCGCGGGCAACCGCCTCGCGGTCGCCACTTCGCTCCCCCGGCTCCGTGAGAAGCTCCAGAAACCGCTGGTTCAGCGTGTGCGCCACGCGACCGTGCCGGCCGTACATCCACAGGACGAGATGCCCTCCCTCCGCGACGAGCGACGCGACGTGCGCGAACGCCGCGGGCAGGTTTGGGACGTGGTGCAGCACACCGAGCGCGAGCACGACCTCGAACGTGCCAAGCCCGGCGAGCGGCTCGCCGACGTCGGCCCGCTCGAACCGCACATCCGGCACCCCAGCTACCCCCGCGTGGGCGTGCGCCTCCTCCAGCGCCGCCACCGAGACGTCCACACCGAGGAACTCGACCCCCGGCAGCCGCCGCGCGAGCGCCACCGTCGTGTGGCCGGTGCCGCACCCAATGTCGATCACCCGCGGGCGCGGGCATCCCGCGCGGGGCACGAGCCACCGCATGAGTCGGCGCAGCAGCACCAGCCCCTCGCGGCTCGTGTGATCAAGACCGGGAAACGGCCAGCGGTCGTAGTGGTCCGCCACCTGCGCGATCGGTGTGCCGTCGCGCGTCGGTCCCGTCACACGAAGAACCCCGTCCGCTGCGAGAAGCGCTCGGCGACCAAGAAGTAGCGGTGCAGCTTCGCCGCCACCTCGGCGTCCACCTCCTCCTCGTGCAGCTCGCTGCTGATCACGTTCACGAGGAACGACGCGTCGATGTCACGTTGGCTGAAGAAGTTCGGCAGCACGCGGAGCGCGAGGTCGACCCGACACGGGCTGAAGAAGAACTCACGGATCCCCTGCCGCTTGATCTCATCGAGCCGCTGGCGACTGAACCCGTACGGCCCTTCCCGCGTCCGCACGTAGTCGTCCTCAAGCCCGAGCTGGTACGCCTTCATATCGCACAGGGTCTCCGCGAGACGGTAGAGCGGCGTGCCGGGGAAGTAGACGACGGTGAAGAACATGGCGAGTACGAGATCGCTCTCGTTCGCGAACCGGATCGTCTCGAGTGCTTCCTCCTCCGTCTCCGACGGAAAGCCAAGCATGAAGTAGCCCTTGCACACGATGCCCTTCGCCGTGCTTCGGGCGATCGCCTGGCGGATGCGATCGAGGCGCATGTTCTTCTGGATCAGCTTCTGGATTCGCGGCGAGCCGCTCTCGACGGCGTACGAGATGTACCGGACGCCCGCCTCCCACATGGCATCCACCATCTCGTCGTCCACCCGGTCGCCGCGCAGCCCATTGGGGAACGAGATGACGAGCTTCAGGCCCTCGCGCACGACGAGGTCGTAGAATTTGAGCGCACGCTCGCGGTCGAGGTTGAAGATGTCGTCGATGATCTGGAAGTGCGTGATCCCCAAGCCCTCGTAGAGCCGCTTCACTTCGGCGAGCACCCGTTCCGCGGAGTGGGACCGCATGCGCTTGCCGAACACCTGGTGGCAGTACAGACAGCGGTACGGGCAGCCGCGCGAGGTGAAGAGGTTCGCGTGCTTCACGTTGCGCCGGAACGAGAAGTCCACGTGGCCGCGATTGATGCCCAGGAAGTCCACCAGCGTGTGGTCCGGCATGGGGAGTTTATCGAGGTCATCAATGACCGCGCGGGGGACGAACGCCGTGCCGCCATTGCGGCGAACGGCGAGGCCCGGGATGCCGTCGAGCGTTTTCCCCTCGAGGAGTCGGCCGACCAGCTCGACCGCGGTGCGCTCCCCTTCCCCTACAGCCGCGGCGTCGAACGCGTCGTTCGCGAGCACGTCGTCCGGGTTGTCGGAGGCGTGCGGCCCGCCGGCCACGATGATCGGCACGCGGTATTCGTGCTTGGCGACTCGCGCGATCTCGTGTAGGGGGCCGCGTCCCATCGTGAGGCTCCTGAGGCCGAGCACGTCCGGCGGCCAAGACGCAAGCAGTGCTTCGAGCCAGCCGAGCCCGTGTGCCTTATGCTCGAAGGACTCGATCCGTAGGTCCACCCGATCGCCGTAGGCGTTCTTGAGCGCAGTCCCGATGTAGACCAGTCCGAGCGGGTACTCGAGCATGTCGACCGTGGTGTCGAGCGTCACGTGGCTGACGTCGACAAGCAGGACGCGGAGTGGTTTCATGATGCGCCTCCGTCGTGGACAGAGAGCCAGCGGGGCCCTCGCACCTCCGGCAGCGTCGGGCCCGTGAACAGCACCGTCCCATCCGACTGGTGCTCTCGCGGCTCGAGCCCGGCGAGACGGAACAACTGTTCCATGAGGTGGTTTCGCGGACTGGGGCGGTAGCGCACGACGAGCGTCGTCGCCCCGTCGAGGGCCGCCCGATGCCGCACCCACGCGAGGAAATAGCCGGCGATCCCGCGCGACAGCACCCGGCACGACAGTAGAAAGGCCACTAGTTCCCACGCGCCGGCATCCCGGCGGCAGGCGGCAACCCCGATGCGCCCGTAGTCGACGAACCGGTCCCGGAGCTCGGCAATGAGGACCCACCATCGGCGGCCCTCAAGCCATGCGCCGATCTCCTCTGGCGTCCAGACGACACCGGTCGTGTTCAATTGGTGGGTCCGCTGGAGCAACTCCTGCACGCGGGGCACGTCGGCCGGCACGGCCTGGCGGAGCGTGAGCGCCGTCTGGCACCAGTCGAGGAAGGCGCTCTGCGACATCCCCGGGGCGCGGCTGGCGCGCTCGCGCACGTCGAGCTGTTGGTAGGTCGGCCGACGGGCGCTGGACTCCGGCGTAAGCACTGCCGGCGAGAATTCGGGGAAACCAGGCAGCGCACGACACGCCTCCGCCGGGTACGTGCGGACCTCAGGCAGGATCCGCTGCACCTGCTCGCGCTCGAACGGTTCGTCGTCGATCAGCGCGAGGGCGTCGAGTGCCACGTCCAGGCGCTCGGCGATGGACTGCACAGCACGCACCTTGCTTTCCCAGCCGATCTGCGGATGGAGGAAGAAGCGCGCCAACCCCTTCCGCTCGAGCAGCGGAAGTGCCTGATCCGCGTCGTTTCGGCTCGCGACGGACTGGAGGACGCCCCGCCGGTCGAGCTCCTCGATCACCGCGCGCACCCCCGGACGCAGTCGGCACGTGTCCGACTCAAGCAACGTGCCGAGCCACAGCGTGTCGTCGAGGTCCCAGACGAGACACTTTACGACGCTATGCATGGGCCGTCTGCTCCTCGCTGCTGCCTTTGCCCCAGTTGCGCCGCTGCGCGAGGTTGAGCTTCAGCGACAGAATCCCCATCGCCCAGCCGAGCCGGTATCCCGCCTGGACGGCGCTCTTCACGACGTTGCCCAGCGAGTAGAACTGCTCCTGACACCACCGGGTCCCGCTTGCGAGCTCCTCGGCGCTCATCTTTTTCGGGATGAAACAGACGTTGGGGCTGATGTACTTGGACCAATCCCACTCGGTGATCCGCCCCTCGCGACGCAGCCGCTCGAAGACCGGCGTACCCGGATACGGAGCGAGCGTGCTGAAGTTGACCAGGTTCGCGCCGCCTTCCTTGACCACGCCCAGCGCCTGCTCGAACACGTCCGGGCCATCGCTGTCGAGACCGAACACGAAAGCGGCCACCACGGCGATCCCCTTTTGCTGAATCGCCTGGATCGCGGCGGCGTAACGCTCCTCGGCGCATTGCCGCGGCACCTTCGTCATGCGGAATTGCCGCGTGAGGGAGTCCAGGCCGATGAACAACCCGGTGCACCCACTCGCGCGCGCGAGCTCGAGCGCCTCCTCGTCCTCCCCGATGTGCCAGGTTGCTTCTGCGATCCACCGCCTGCCGACCGGGCGGAGCGCCCTGAAGAGGTCGAGCGCCCACGCGCGGTCGGCATAGAGGTTGTCGTCGGCAAACAGCACGGCGTCGCCGGGCATTCTGCGGATCTCCTCCACCACCCGGTCCACCCGTCGTAGGCGGGTGCGCATGCCAACGTACGCGTAGAGCGAGCAAAACTCGCAGCCGAAGGGACAGCCCTTACTACCCTGCACCACCCACGGGATCCGGTAATCCTCCGCTCGGAGCAGCTCGCGCCGCGGCTCCGGAGAGGCGCCGAGGTCGACGAGCCCGTCGGCGTGATAGCGCGGCGCCATCGCGCCCCGGCGGAAATCGTCGAGCAGTCGCGGCCACGTAGCTTCGGCCTCGCCGAGCACGATGGCGTCGGCGTGCGGCACCGCCTCGTCCGGATTGAGGGAGACGTGGATCCCGCCGAGCACTACCGGGACGTCTTGCTCGCGGTAGCGCCGCGCCAACTCATAGGCGTACGGGGCGGTGGGGGCCTGCACCGAGATGCCGACGAGGTCCGGATCCCAGTCGGGCGGGATCTCCTCGACGGACTCGTCCACCACGCGCACCTCGATGTCGCGCGGGGTCAGCGCGGCGACGGTCAACAGGCCGAGCCCCGGGTATCCGATGCCCTGCCGCAGGCGGCGTCGCTCCTCGACCACGATCGTCCGTGCGGTCGTGACGGGATCGATCAGAAGGATGCGCATGCGCCCGCCTGCTTGGCCGCGACGAAGGTCGCAATGCGCTCGACCGTTGCGAAGTTCTCGACGACCAGATCGTCGTCCTCCACGCGGATCCCGTACCGGTCTTCGAGGAACGAGACCACCGAGATCACGCTGCCGGAGTCGACAATACCGCCTTCGAGCAACAGGTCGTCGTCGCGCAGGCTCTCGTCGGGATCGCCCGGGAGGAAGTTCTCGAGGATGTACGCCCGCAGCTCACGGACGATCGGCCGGATGTCGTGTCCGCTGTCACGCATTCACACCACCGTCGTTGGGCGTCGGAGCCACCGCTCGGGCGCGAAGAACCCCTCTTCCGCGAACGCGCAGATTGCCTCCAGGGCGCCCTGCTCGAGTGTGCGCGTTCCCCGGAAACCGAGGACCGTGCGGGCTTTCGTGGTGTCGCACCCCCAGTGGTGGTAGTGGTGCGCGCCGTGCGCCACCACGTCGAGCGAGTGGGCGCGCCCGATGACCAGCTCCGCGACCGGCGGCGCCAAAACTCCCGAATCGGCCAGCGTCTCCAGTGCTGCGAGGACCGCCTTGCGCACGTCGTCCCACGAGCAGACGGCCGGGTCGGCCACGAGATACACGTCACCGCTCGGCGCATCCTGCACCATTGCGCGGAGGCAGGTATCGGCAAAGTCGACCACGTGCACGAAGCTCAGGTGCACGATGGGCGTCTTCCACGGCCGGTCGGAGGGCTGGAGCAGGGTGCGCAGGTGATGGGCGCCACGCTGGTCCCCGCGGCCGTACACGAAAGCGGGGCGCAGAATGGTGATCGGGAATTGGTCCGCATAGCTGCAGGCCACGCGCTCGGCCGCCAGCTTGCTCGCACCGTAGACCGTTTGCGGCCGGCACGGATCGGCCTCGCAGCGAAGGGTGCCGTCATGCGTCGGTCCCATCGCGGCGAGGCTGCTGACGAGCACAAGGCGGCGGAGCTCTTTGCCCGCGGCGGCACAGGTGTCGAGCAGCGCCGCAGTGCCCTCGATGTTCGTGCGCTCGTACTCCGAGGCGCTGCGCGCCGCCAGAACGGCCGCCAGGTGGATCACGTACTCGGCCTGGCGCACCGCCGCGCGGTAACGGTCGGGATCGGTGATGTCGCCGCGCACCCAGGTCACGTCGCCCATCGGAGACGTCGACGGCACCCGCCGGGCGAGCCCTCGCACGCGGTGCCCGTCGTGCAGCAGCGCATCCACGACACGCCGCCCGACGAACCCCGATGCCCCAGAGACGAACACTTCCGCCATCGCTCTCCGCCTTCCCGGCCAGTCGATGGCCTGTCAGCCCCCCGTTTACGCGCCAACCTCCGCACGCGGCCGCCGGGTCGCGAGCCGCACGCGCCACGTCGCAAGCAGCACCTCGGTGCCGGGTCGGCGCGCCACCGCGAGGCAGAGACCATCGCGGAGTGCGGCGGCGACCTGCCACGTCGACACCCGGTCACCGCGATCGCGTACGCGGACGAGCCATCCATCCGCAGCTCGCGCCACGATGACCGCGCGCCTAGGATGCAGACCCAGGCCGATGCCCACCGCTTTGAGCACCGCCTCCTTGAGCGTCCATGCCACGGTGGGTACGAGCCTGCCGGGCGCGCCGGCCTCGGCGACCAAGGCGATCTCCCGTGCGTCCGCCACCGCCTGCACGAACGCGGTGTCGTACCGGCCGGCGCGTTCGAGATCGGCCCCGACGGGCACCGCTCCGACCACACCGAGGCCGCCGCCGCCCCCGTGCGCAAGCGAGCACCGCACCCGTGCACCCGCGATCGCCGGGCGGCCCACCACGTCGTGGATCACCTCGATCTCCCTCGTCGCATGCGGTCCGCCGGCCCGTCGGTAAGCGTGCTTGAGCGCCAGCCGCGAAGCGACCCAGTCGACTCGGCGCCTCCATGGCAAGCGGTCGTACTGCGCTTGTTCTGCGGGGGAAAAGCACTCGGTGAGGAGCGCCCGCGTCACATGAGGGAGGGCTGGAACCAATACAGCCTGGATCGGCGACCCGGCTCGGTTGGCAGACATCTTCACTCGCTAATGCGGCGCTGGTACGCACGCTGCCAAGGACACTGTCTGCGGGGCAATACGACGACTCTTCTCCCACTCCCTCGGTGTCGGACCGTGCCGCACGCACTCCTGGACGGCACGGCTGTTCGGGCACGGCTCATCTCGAGCCGGCTCCGTCAAGCAGGCACCAAGTTGCGCCATTCTTCATGGGGATCATGGGAAGAACGGCATTCTGCCGGCTTTTCGAAGGATTCTAGGCGTCGGTGCCTGACTTTAACGGACATTCATGCGGACTCTGCCGGGAGAAACGCACCCCAAAACGCGCCCCCGACGGGCACGGCCTCACGCCCGATCCCGTGAGGACGCGATCGGCCGCGGGTCTCCAGGAACCAAGTAGAACAAAACCCGCGAGAAGGTTCTCAGACAACAGCAGGTCCGGAGCTCGTGAGTCGCTACAATTGCTGGGAAGCTCGACGGGTTCCCCCGAATTCAAGAAGTTTAGCTCGGGTTTGCAGGCCCATGCGTGTGAAGGCGGTCATGAAGCGGCACTTGGTTCGTTGTGAAGATACCTTAACAAACTGAACCCGTGCCGAGCTTGGACTCAGCTCTGACGCTGGCGGGGTCGCGAGATGGTGGGTCAGGCCACCGAACTGCGCATTCTGGGCTTCGGTGGTGAATCTGGGACCCTCGAATTAGGCAGGAAGTCGTACGAAACTCACAACAAAACTCACAACACCCGCCGCCTCTCCCGAATCGAACAGCGGCAGAATGTGCGGACCAGCCGCTCCCCGAAATCGGAGACCTGAAAAAACGCGCGTACGTAATAGCCTTGGCCGAATGCGGGGCGAAGGTCCGGGCGGCGGAAGTGGCGGGGGTCGCGCCGGGGACCTCAAGGATCAAGTATGGGCATCAGCCGATGCTGCGAAGATCAACCCGCGACCCCCTGAACCCCATTCAGGCCTCTGACGGCCTCGGATACGACGAAATGTTGTACTTACGCGGTGTTATGGGCGTCCTCTGTTGTATCTGAGGTGGGAAAACGGTGTAGGATGTAGCATGTTTTTACCCCAGTTTTTGCCCCACCTGCTCCGACCGCAGAGGGTAATGTCTTAGTCTTTCTGTAAAAGTGAAGCGGCGTGAGTACCTTCTCGGGATCGACAAACCTCGAGGCCCGGGATGGGCAGAAAGGACACACGCCGCATGTCGAAGCTAGCGCCAAGTGTGCGGTTACGCGAGCAGGTGCGTGCGTTTTTCCGCGATGCGGGGTCGATCGAGTC